>JBCCES010000118.1:0-4865 GCA_039030115.1 Myxococcota bacterium | reverse complement strand
GTACCATTACAATTCCGGCAAGCTCCCAGATGCTAAAAAAGATGGCTTTTTGGGTTTTGTGAAGCGGGGGCAAGTTTTTGATTTTTCAAATAGTAAAAGGAAAAAATAGTTTTATTTTTTACCCGTGACAGGATTTTCCATATTTTTTTAATTTATAATAATTGTATGGAAATGGAACAAGGAACCCCGCTGCTAAAGATAGAACCAGAGCAACCCAATAAAAAATTTCTCCGGGGGAAACCTGGCCTTTTGTGAGCAAGTAATCTGTTGTGTTTTCAGCAAATTCCATGGCTAACATAGACAATAAACTCATGGACCAAGCTGTGCGAATGCTTTGGGCCCATGAAAAACCTTCTTTCATTTTTAACAAGCAGGTTTCCAACGCCATGGAGGTCACAATGCCCATGAACATGGCAAGGGGCATGATGACTGCAAAGGAGGTTTGCGGACGCAAGATTTGAAAGGCGATCACCGTGCCAAAGTCCCCCAAACTGCACCCTGCAAGACAGGTCAATGTCGCTTTGGCAGCCCGTTTGTGGGTTGGTAAATCAGTCCAAAAAGCATTTGTATGAAGCAGTGCATTCATGTTTTTACCTTTGCTACTTTTAGGTTTAAGCTTACCTTAGAATTCCGAGCCATGTTGGATGCTTTCTACAGGAGAGGGTGCGATGCAGAATAAGCAACTATCCGCAACCATAAAAGACAAGGGGATTTGGTTGCCTTGCGGCGATTTTCCCGTACGGTTAACAGGCCATGCTGTAAAAATGGCCAAGGCAGCACTACAAGAAACCCAGGGTGAGGATGGTTCTTTTTTTCGAATTAGTATTCGCGGTGGTGGCTGCGCAGGTTTTCAGTATGGACTCAATTTTGATGATGTCGTCGACGATACGGATCTCGTTATGCAACAAGATGATTTGATTGTTGTAGTGGATGTATTTAGCTCGTGTCATTTGCGAGGAGCCACCATTGATTATACCGATTCGTTGCAAGAGGGCAGCGGTTTTCGTTTTGATCACCCCGGGGCTCGGCGCACATGTGGCTGCGGCTCTAGTTTTAGCGCGTGATGTCAGCGCTTACAGTGAGTCAATTGGTAACCGAACTCAAACAGGTAGTGGAGTCTCGTTTTGTGCGCGTATGTGTCACAGGTGAGATGAGCTCTTTTCGTGCTTGGCGTTCGGGGCATTGGTACTTTGACCTCAAAGATGAGTGGGCTTTGTTGCCCTGTGTCTGGTTTCAAGCGCAGCAACGTGCGGGCATACAGCCTCCTGCTGATGGAACAGCCGTGGTGTTGCAGGGGCGTGTGTGTATTTATCCGCCCCAGGGCAAAATGCAACTGGTTGTGGACAGTTTGCGCGTAGCAGGTCGTGGTGCACTCGCCGAGGCGTTTGAACGGTTAAAACGCAAGCTGCAACAAGAAGGTCTGTTTGATGCACAATACAAAAAACCCCTGCCTGCTTTTGCTCGCAAAGTTGGTATTGTGACCTCTAAACAGGGGGCTGCGTTGCAAGATATGTTGCGTATTTTGCGTGCTCGCATGCCCGGGGTGCATGTGTTGTTGGCTTCTACACGGGTGCAGGGTGAGGGTGCTCATGTGGAAATTGCCGAAGCAATTGAACGCTTAGACAGTTTAGGGTGCTGCGACGTCATCATTGTGGGCCGAGGAGGGGGTTCGCTTGAAGATTTGTGGTCTTTTAACGAAGAGTCGCTTGTGCGTGCTCTGTTTTCTTGTCGCACACCTGTCGTCAGCGCTGTGGGTCACGAAACCGATTTTACCTTAGTCGATTTTGTTGCCGATGAGCGGTGTGCAACCCCTACACATGCCGCACAAACGGTGGTACCCGATTGCAAACAGCTGCAACAGCAACTGCAGACACATGCTCGGCATATGCTGCAATGTATGCAGGCTTTGCTCAATGTCACCCGGTTGCGTTTACAACAGGTGCAGCAACGCTTGCAGGATCCGCGTTTGATTGTTGCACCTTTTGCACAGCGTCTCGATCTGTTGGCCATGCAGCACGAACGGCAGGGCAATGCATTGGCTTTGACACTCAAGCAACACCAACAGCAGCTGTTGCAGCTGCATCGGTCACTGCAAACGGGTCAGCAGCAACGACTACAAGATACGCGTCATCGTTTAGCTCTTCTGGCTGCTGCGTTGCAGAATTTATCGCCGTTGCAGGTGCTTCGACGTGGCTATGGAATTGTCCAACGCGTCGATGCAAAAACCGAGTCAGAGAGTGTTGTATCCCGTTGTCATCAGGTGCACATCGATCAGCAGTTGCACGTGCGACTGCAGGATGGCACATTGCAGGTGCGTGTGACAGATAAGGAAGGAGTATCATGACAGCACCGCAACAAAAGCAGTCTTCAAAAAGACAAGAAGGCCCTCCCTTTGAAACGTTACTATCGCAGCTAGAAGACGTTGTGAAGCAACTCGAACAGGGTGATGTCCCTTTAGAGAAAAGCTTGCACATGTACGAGCAAGGTGCCAAATTGGTGCAGCAGGCCCAGCAACGTTTGCAAACCATGCAAGCCAAGTTAGAAGAGATTACGGCAGAAGGAAATATCGAACCTTTAGAAGACGATAAATTGTAAGGCATTGCTAGAGAGCATTACGCATTTGCGACCAGTGTGCCGCCTACAACAATAAATAATGTTCCTACAGCTAGCTGTAAAGGGCGTATCTGTTGCCACTCAGCAAAAATCCACAATCCAAGCAGAACGGCCACCAGGGTATTCATGTTGTATAGGGGGACAAGCTTGCTAACAGGCACAGCAAACCGGGTGAGACCGATGGTTACGAGCAGTGTTCCAAGCCCCCAGGCGATGCCCATGCTCAATGCGTAACATGCGGATTGAATCCCCATGGTTTTGTCTGAAAAAAACCACAAGTGGGCTCCACCTACGCTCATGACGCCTGCGCCTGCGCATAGCATGTAAATGCCCAAGCCAATGCCTTGCTGTGTGCTGGCTTTCATCAACACGCCGGCTACGCCATACAGCAAGGCGGGCAACAATCCACCGACGACAATGCCTGCCCAATGTGTATTCATACCTTTTACTCAGTGACGTTATTGTCATGTGCTACCCATGATGTGTCAATTGGCAGCCTGTTTGAAGGAAATCATTGCGTATGCGACGATAAGAAAATTATGCAATTGTTCTGGAGGTTGCCAAATTGAGTCATCGAGAACGTTGGGGGAGTCGCTTTTCTTTTATTCTTGCTTCTGTAGGTTCTGCTGTTGGTTTGGGCAACATTTGGAAATTTCCTTACATTGTAGGGCACAACGGTGCCGGTGCTTTTGTGGCGGTGTACTTGCTTTGCATTTGCTGCATTGGTGTGCCCTTGCTCATGTGCGAGCTGTTTATTGGCGCACGGGGGCAGGCAGGGGCAGTCAAGGCCTTTGAAATTGTACATCGGGATGGGTCCCCTTGGCGTTTTTTGGGGCACTTGGGTTGGATGATTGCTTTTATTATTTTGTCATTTTACTGCGTGATTGGCGGGTGGATTTTAGACTTTTTACAATTGGCAGTGAGAGGCCAATTGATTTACAACAGTCCCGATGCTGTAGGCAACATACTGCAGCAGTTGTTTGCAGATCCCACCCGACAAATTGTGTGGCACGGTGTGTTTATTGTGTTGAACGCAGTTGTTATGCAGCGCGGTTTTAAAAAGGGTTTAGAGCAGGCAGGGTTGTGGCTCATGCCTACACTTGTTTTTGTTTTACTGTTGCTTTTGATCTGTGCCCTGTTTTTGCCAGGTATAGGGCGTGCTGTTACCTTTTTGTTTTGGCCTGATACAAGTCGCCTAACAGCGGCAGGTATCTTAGAAGCTGTAGGACACTCCTTTTTTACATTGAGCATTGCCATGGGAATCATGCTGACCTATGGAAGCTACTTGGGCAGCACAACCTCTTTGGGTCGCCTTGCCTTATGCATTGCTCTTTTTGACACACTCATTGCTCTCATGGTGGGCGTGGTCATTTTTTCTGTCATTTTCTCGTTTGATATGCAGGCGAATTCTGGCCCTACGCTTGTTTTTCAGACCTTACCGGTGCTGTTTTCCCAACTTGCTGGTGGATGGGTAATCTCTTCTCTCTTTTTTTTACTGGTTGCTTTTGCTGCACTGACATCCTCTTTGTCGCTGTTTGAGCTGTTGATCAGCCTCAGCACCGAAACCCTAGAAACATCGCGTAAAAAAGCTGCATTGGGTGTTGCCATAGGGGCCTTTGCATTGGGAATTGTGTCGGCCCTGTCCACCAATATGTTGGCTCATGTGACTGTGTGGGGCAAAACTCCCTTTGACCTACTAGATTGGCTCACTTCCAGTGTGTTGCTGCCTGTGAGTGGCATGGGTTTTGCCCTGTTTTTTGGATGGGTGCTGGGGGCGCCTGCCGTTGCCGAACTGTTGGGTCAGCGCATTGCACAATCGCTGTTTGGTGCTGTTTTTTTATGGATGGTGCGTGTGGTGGTACCAGGTGCCATTTGCATCGTATGGCTGCGGGGGTTGTTGTACTGATCAATCCCTCGCGCAGACTTCTGAAATAGAATTAGTTGCAACACCGTTTTTAGTCTTTTTGGCGTTGCAGTGCTGCTAGCTGAGCCCTGGTCAGCCCTGTGATCTCTCTAATGGTGGCTGGGGCGATCTGTTTTGCTAACATGCTACGAGCAACTTGCTCCATGCCCTCTTGCCGACCCTTTTTCTCCCCCTCGGCAAGACCTTTTTTATGGCCCTCCCGAAGCCCTTCTCCATAGGTGGACTGGTAGAAGCTAGCTCGGTCCATTAAGCTCTCTAAATACCGCTCGTAGGCACGCCGCTCTTGCCCAGAGAGTTTGAGCACATCCAGCTTCTCCGCCGCCTCTTG
>JBCCES010000117.1:0-4885 GCA_039030115.1 Myxococcota bacterium | reverse complement strand
GCCAGGTGGCCGCTTCCTGCTCTGCATTGCCTCCGATTTCACCAATAAGAACCACTGCATGGGTTTGGGGATCTTGATAGAACGCCTGCAATGCATCAACAAACGATGTGCCGATGATGGGATCGCCACCGATGCCCACACAGGTGGACTGCCCTAAACCCAGCTTTGTGAGTTGATCCACCGCTTCGTATGTGAGAGTCCCCGATCGCGACACAACACCGATATGGCCCGCCTGATGAATGCTTGCTGGCATAATGCCCACTTTGCAGCGGGCATTTGGCGTGATAATTCCAGGGCAATTGGGTCCAATGAGGCGGGTTTTGGAGTGACGAAGCATCTGCTGAACCCGCATCATGTCAGCAACAGGGATTCCTTCGGTAATGCATACAACAAGTTCCATGTTCGCATCAGCGGCTTCTAAAATCGCATCGGCTGCTGCGGGTGCAGGGACATAAATAATGGATGTGTTGGCCTGCGTGTTGTGTGCAGCTTGTTGTACAGAATCGAACACAGGAACCTGTTCAACTTGCCCGCCTCCTTTGCCAGGAGTCACACCTGCCACCACATGTGTGCCATATTGCAGCATTTGTTGCACGTGAAATCTGCCTGCCTCTCCTGTAATGCCTTGTACAAGCACTCGTGTGTTTTCATTGACCCAAATGGCCATCATGTTCTCCTTTTTTTGATTAATTCTAACAGCTTTTGATGCGGGATTTCTCCCGTTCGTCGTTTTTTTTATTCATCTGCGATAAGAGTCTGACGGTGCTTTGTCTTGATGTTCATCTTCGTTCATAAAAAAAACGACGAACGGGAGAAATCATATACACATTTCATACAGGAATTGGTATAACATGCCAAAATGGGTTGGCACAGCTGGTCGGCAGAAGCGACTGTTCACGAAACAGCAGGTGTAGATCTCACTGTTTTTGTGGATGTGTTGTTTAATTTACTGTTTTTTTTCATGTTAACGGCAGGGATGGCTCAGCATATGGTTTTGGAGGTGCAGCTACCCCAAGTGAAAGGACGACAAGTTTCGCCTCAAAGTGCCGATCCTGTGGTTTCTCTTACGCAAAAAGGAGCACTGCGGTGGGGTGGAAAAGAACTGTCCTTGAACGTGCTGCTGGAAAAATTACAAACCCTGCCCCCTGCTGATCGGCAACGTATTTGGCTCCAAGCAGATGGGCGAGCTAGCCATGGGGATGTAGCTCGTGTCATGGGCAAGTTGCAGCAAATTTCAGAGCATATCTTTTTGGTTACAACTGCCCAGTAGCCCCCCTTTCCCCACTCTTTATTGCTCGATGGGAAACTTCAAGGTAACAGTAGTGTGCGCGCCCTCTTGTGACGATACAGTCAGCGAACCGCCCATGGCGTGCATGGTTTTTGCGCAATAAGAGAGTCCTAGCCCGCTTCCTCCCTTGCGTTTGCTAAAAAACTCATCCAACACATAGGGCATGTCTGTGCTGGTAATTCCCTTAGCGGTATCTTTAAAACGCATTACACCCCATTTGCCATCTTCACTTTTGGTTACACGAATAAAAATCTGCCCCCGGCTCAGCTCTCGCATAAAGTGCACCGCATTGCCCGCCATGTTAAAAAAGATCTGCTTGAACGTTGGCAAATCCATCTTAGCAACAAAGTCCTGCTCAATTTCCAAGTGCACTTTCTCGCGTTCGTCCCACTGAAACGGATATTCATCCAGCACCTCTTTGACACTTTCTGCCATGCTGTGTGGCTGCATATTCAACTGCGCAGGCTCACCCCGCATGTTGCCCACCAACGTACGCATGAGCACCACGGCGGCTGCTAAGTGCTTGACCAACTTAGGTACCTGCTGCTTCATGGTCTCTAAATGGAACGGTTGAATCTTACCCACTTTGATACCCGCCGCCTTCGCCTTTTCGTAGGCGTCCGCCAAAATGGGAAACATCTCGGCAATGGTTTCGCACCGCATGCCCAGTCCACCCACGCGGGTGACGGGCTCGTGAAACCCCCCTGCACAAGCTTTGCGCAACAAAGAGATGGTCTGCCGGTAGTTAGACAGCCGTACATGCAACAGCTGGCGCACGCCAAACAGCAACACAGCATGGCTCAACACGACATGTAACGGCACAGCTTGTAGCACGGTCCATGTGCTGCCAAGTCCGTTGAACAGAGAATGTGTCAACAAAGCGGCGCCCATGCCTTGCGTGTAAAGCCGAATTTTTTTGCCAGGGGCAATGAGTAACAACAACACCAAGCCCACCAAAGAGTAGCTTTGCCACATAGCACTGTAGTGTGTGGAGAGTAACATCAACGTGCTGCCAAAGGGAAGACCCAGCCCGAGCGTGAAGCGCCATAGTTTGGGCAGCCAATGTTTACAAATGCCTGGCAAATCTTGATGAAATAGAAACACACAGCAGCACAATCCAATACCCAAGCGCAACACAGCATCTAACGAGCCAGGCATCTGTTGCCAGGTTCCCGGAAAGAAGCTAGGGATAATGTGCATGGTGAGCATGGCTATGCCAAACACCAGGTAGTTCATGGAGCGTCGGGCGGCTGCCACAGTGCCTAACATGGTAGGAGCTTGTGTGGACTCTACCTTGACTTCACCTTTAGCATTTTTGTTGGCCGCTGGGTGCCGCACATGGGGCGGGTCGAGCATGCGCAGGCCAAAGAAGCTGCAAAAGCTGCATAAAATTCCAGGCACAAAGCTGCTGATACCGGTTATTTCTACGCCCCAGATGTTCCACCAGGTGACAGCAATAACGTTAATGCATGTAGCACCAATCAATGTTTTCGCGCTTGCACGAAAGCCAAAGACAGCAGCGATCAGGGGAATCGGAATTGTGACAGACCAAAAACTTAGAAGAAACGTGTCAATTGTTAAAATATCACTAAACTTTAACGCCACTCCAATAGCTAAAAAACCGGATATAAAAGAAGCGAACTGCGCTAAACGCAGTTCTGCTTTTGATTCCATTTGTTTTTTACGCAAAGGTACAATGACATCGTGAACTAGGGCTACCATGCCTGTGTGCAACATAGAGTCGGCAGTAGACATAATCACAGCTAAAATGCCAACGATTATGAGCCCTTGGGCTCCTGGTGACGTGGCCTGCTGGGCAAGCCAGAGCATAGCTAATCCAGGTTCTAAATCGGACTTCATGGTGAAAGCAATCAATCCGACCAGACCAACCATACAAAAAAAGGGGACACTAATCCAAGCTGTCATCTGCCAAGCGAAGGCTCCTTGTGAGGCATTTTTTGCCATCAGGAGCCGTTGCAGGGACATGGGCACCATCAAGGGAAAAGAGTAAAGCAAAAACATGGAGATGTACTTGCCTGCATCAGGACCGCGAGGAAAAAAATATGTGTGCGCCTCCGGTACTGAGCCCGCAATAGCCTCGTACCCCCCTACCTCTTTTAGCCCCCAGTACGCCAGCATAGGAATAGCTACAATCAAAACGGCAAACTGTAAAGCATCTGTGGCTGTTACAGCGCGAATCCCGCCAAATGAAGCATACAGCACCACCAAACCTGCTCCTAAAAAAGTTCCCTGCTCAAGGGAGAGTCCAAGAAAGTATTCAAAAAGGTAGCCAATGGCTCTCATTTGGAGCCCTACAGCTGCTATATAAATCAGAGTTGTAATAGCACCAAACAGGAGTTTTCCTGGTTTTCCGTAAAAGTATCCCATAATGTCGCCCGCAGACGCAGATTTTTCAAGACATTTGTCCATTTTTTTAAATATGAAAAAGCTTTCTATCAATTTCCAAACCGCCCGGCCACACATCACAAAAACAAATATAAAACCTACTTGAAAAACTTTTTCACTCAGCCCAATGGTAGAAGCACCTCCTACGTGCGTGGAAAACATTGCTGCCACAAGCATCATCGTCCCAATCTTCCGATCTCCAATAGCAAAATCCTTAAAGCTATCGGTCTTACGTCCAAAATAGATCCCCACAAAAAGCGTAGCGACCATGTAAATACCCACAATGGCAAGATCCAGCTGACTCATACAAAAAACCTCCTTTGTTGTGAAACACAGGGGAATCTATTTTTGGTGGACAAAAATTCTTGTAATGCTGTGTTTCAGTTCTTTTGATTTATTGAAGTCTTAGGAAGCAACAAATGTCAAGACACAAGTACCTACTATATCTGCGAAAAAGGATTGATTCTCGTCAGGTGACCAGCAAAAACGAGAAGTAACAGCAAACGCATCTGCCTGCAGGTCATAGCTACTTAGTGAGGGAACTCGTTAGGAAAGTAGTCGAGAACCTGCTTTGCCCATGGCGTCTCGTGGTTGCTCATACTTGCAAAAGGGTACTATGTCGGTGACAGAGATGGCATTGGGGACACAAACGTAAAACAGCGGTTGATCTCCTTGAAATACCTGTGTTGCATGAGCGTATTGCTCCCATTCATGGCCTTCGGGAAGGCGGGTTTGCTCGGGATGAAAGTAGCATAGCATTTTTTTGTTTGTTTTTAATTCTTCGAGCAGTTGTGGGTTTGCCGATTGTGCTTGTAAGGTTTTGTGGGTTTCTTGTAGTTGTTGGCTGGTACGCACAAATAAACCATATGAGTTTCCATCGGCATCCAACAGCAAGAAAGTTCCTCTCGGATCACACAAATAATGCTCTACGGCTTGACAGCGTTTCATCTCTTTTTCAAGTAACTCAGCAAACAGTGGGTCTTGAGGAGTGCTATTGATGTTGTATGGGGAATTGGAACCGTACAGTCCATAAGTTAAGGCGGTAAAATAAGACCAGTGAGCACGCAATAAAGCTTCTTGTACGATTTCACGCATGTTGGTGGGATGCTTATAAAGCACCTGATGCACATCACCTGCGTTGAGAGCTTTAATCGCATCGGTTTGTGACAGGGTACCTGTCAGTAAAATTTT
>JBCCES010000116.1:0-4891 GCA_039030115.1 Myxococcota bacterium | reverse complement strand
GCCTCGGGCGATGATGCATTGGTTTTGCGGGATGGTGCACTGTTGGAACTGCTTTATGCCTGTGGTTTACGGGTTGGTGAATTGTGCAGCTTAAATGTATCAGACGTGGATTTTCCGAGTCGTACCTTGCGTGTGCTGGGAAAAGGAAACAAAGAACGTTTGGTTCCTTTTCATGCCTTGTGTTCTCGTAAGTTGCAGCGCTGGTTGCAGCAAGGACGCCCTCGCATGCTACGTAACAACGAAACGCAGGCTTTGTTTGTGGGGCGTCGAGGCAGTCGCATTGTAGATCGGGTGGTGCGACGTGTTGTTGGTCAGGTGGGTCATCAGGTGGGTTGCTTTTTACACCCTCACAGCTTGCGTCATGCTTTTGCGACCCATCTGCTGGAGTCGGGTGCTGATTTGCGTGTGATTCAGGAGTTGCTGGGCCATAGTAGCTTAGCTGCTACCCAGCGCTATACGCATGTGGATCTTTCACATCTTATGCGGGTGTACGATCAAGCACACCCTCACGCCAAGCGAAAGGGAGTGTCGTAGGAGACATGCTAGACACCGTTGTGGTGTGCGCTCACTTGGCGCTCATGCTGACAGTTGGATTGGTTGTGAGTGGGCGCACCCGTGCGCGTACGTTGAGCGAATTTGCTTTAGGTGGGCGCAATCATTCCAATTGGGTATTGGCCGCTACGTTTTTTGCAGCAGCTATGGGGGGAGCGGCTACGTTGGGGAATGCTGAGCGAGCCTTCCGCGTGGGAGTCACTTACCCATTTGTGTGTGCTGTGGGTTTTGCTTTAGCCGAACTGTTCACTGCCCAGTGGCTTGCTGCTCGTGTGCAGCGCTTTGCAGGGTGTATCTCTTGTGGTGATATTATGGGTCGGCTGTACGGCCGAGGAGGGCAGGTTGCTACGGGATTGGTGACGGTGGTGATGTGCCTTGTGGGCGTGGGAGCGCAGCTAGCCGCTTTAAGCTACATTGGCGAATTGCTGGGGGTGCCGTATCGCTGGGGTGCCTTTTTGGGCATTGCAACGGTGGTGTTATATAGCACCTGGGGTGGGGTACGTTCGGTGGCTGTTACCGATGTGTGGCAGCTCATCACCATGCTATTTGCCGCTGTGCTGCTGTCTGTTTTTGGCATTGTGCATGTGGGTGGTTTCGAGGCGTTGGTATTGCAGGTTCCTGTGCAACACACTGCGCTCTTCCCAACACGTGCAAGCGCATGGGAACATGGGTCGTTGTTGCTTCTGTTCTCTTTTCCATTTTTGAGCCCGCCAAAGGTTCACCGTCTGTTATTGGCTCGTGACAGCAAGCAGGCTATTACCTGTTTACGCATCAGTGCTTTGCTCAAGGCAGTATTGATTGTGATGACGGGGTGTGTGGGTTTGGTGGCTTTGGCTTTGGCTCCCAATATACAGGCCAATACAGCCATGCCTTTTGTCATTCAGCAGGTGTTGCCTGTTGGGTTGCGAGGATTAGCGATGGCCGGGCTAATTTCGGCCATGATGTCTACATGCGATTCACTGCTTCACACAGCCGGCATTGCTTTGGTACACGATGTGCTCACTCCCTTGCGACGCATTCGCTTGCCCATTGAACATGAACTGTTATGTGTACGCGTTGCTACCGTGAGCTTGGCCTTGCTTTGCGTGGCGTTGGTTCGTGAGAACGTCAATGTCATTGATTTGGTATTGCGCAATTTTAGCGTATGGTGGCCTACGCTGTTTATCCCTTTATTGTTAGGTTTATTGGGAGTACGAGCAAGCCAGCAAGCATTGATATGTTCTTGTGTTTCTGGATTTATTTGTTGGTTGTTGTGGCCTTACACAGGGTTTGGGGTTTTGTTGCCTTTGCGTGCAGCAGTTCCTGCCATGGTGTGCAATCTGTTTGTCTTTTTTCTTGTCCGTTTTCTTCAAGCAAAAAGAGAGGCCGATACAGGAGTTGCCAAGGAGCAGTCTGGTGATTGATCTGGTCGTGGTGCTCGTACATGTAGCTGCTGTGCTCGCTGTGGGGCTAGCAAGCAGTCGACGGCATGCAGCACGCTCTTTGCGTAGTTTCGCTTTGGGTAAAGGGGGGCACGCAACGTGGGTGCTTGCTGGCACATTTGGAGCAGCTACCATAGGGGCTTCTGCTACGTTGGGGCAAGCTGAATGGACGTTTCGTGAGGGCGTTACCTACACATTTATTTGTTGTGTGGGATTTCCCATATCCGATTTTCTGCTGGCTTTTTTGATTGCTCCACGGCTGCAGCGTTTTGCAGGTTGTATGAGTTGTGGCGACATGATGCATGGTTTGTATGGCTTTGCAGGGCGGGTGTTGACAGGAATTGCTGCTGTCATGGTGTGTCTCATTACTGTAGGTGCCCAGGTGGTGGCTTTGGGGTTTGTCAGTGAGGCCTTGTTGGGTGTAAGTGCGCAGCAAGCGGCCTTAGGGGGCATGTTGTTTGTGACGTTGTATAGTGCCCTAGGCGGTATGCGTTCTGTGGCGTTTACCGACATTTTGCAATTGGCCACAACGGCAATGGCTGTCTGTTTATTGGCACTCTTTGGTTGGCTACATGTAGGGGGATGGAGTGCATGTGTGCAAGCACTGCCTTCCACCCATTTACAGCTGTTTCCCACAGCAGCAAGCAAATGGCAGTGGATTCCCTTGCTGTTTGTTTTTTGCCTACCTGTTTTGGGCCCCTCGACAGTTCATCGATTGTTGTTAACGCGCACAACACAGCAAGCCAAAACTGCATTGCAGATCAATGCGTTGTTGCGTTTGCTATTGACGGCTGCCGTTGGCGTTGTGGGTTTACTGGTGTGCTGTATATCCCCCAAGCTGACGTCTCACCATGCTTTACCTTTTGCTGTCAACACATTTTTGCCTGTGGGGGTAAGAGGGATTGTGATTGCTGGTTTGTTGGCAGCCATGATGTCTACGTGCGACTCCTTTTTACACACAGCCAGCATTGCTTTGGTACGTGACATCTTGGTTCCTGTTTGTGCCCCACGCATGCAACCAGAAAATCAGGTACGTCTTGCTCGAGGCAGCATGGTGCTATTGGCGCTGCTGTCGGTGATGTTAACAGGCGACGGAGCAGGAGTTGTGACCTTGTTGCTGCGTAGCATGAATTTTTGGTTACCGGGCATTTTTTTGCCCCTGTTTTTGGGTTTTTGGGGTTTTCGCAGCACGTCCAGGCGTTTTGTGTGGGCTGCTTGCGCAGGGTTTGCTGCTTGCATGTTGTGGAATGGTTTTGTGCAGCCCACATTGCTGGTTCCTGGCTACGTACCGGCGCTGTTGGTCAATGCTGTCGTTTTGTTGACAAACCGCCGGCTTTAGAGGTTTGTATAGGGAGTTTGCCAAAAGCCGCTGTAAGACTGTAAGGTAAAACGTGTGGGTTTGCTTACCTGTCTAACAGTTTCTCAAAGGGTAGAAGGTGTGCGCTTGCCTGGTGTATTTAAGCGAATAAAGGGGTTCATGGGGAGGGGCTTTTTTGAACGCTGAGAAACAGAGGCAAATGTGTGGGGTTTTGGCCCAATACACTACTCCCGAAGCACTGGTGAAAGCTTGTGTGCGTCTTCGTAAGCAGGGATATTTACATTTAGAAGCCTATACGCCCTTTCCTATTCATGCTTTAGACAAGGCCTTGGGCTTGCCAAGCAGTGTGCTACCTTGGTTTGTTTTAGCAGCTGGTTTGCTGGGGGGCGTGGGAATGTTGGGGTTTATTTTGTGGGTAACAGGAACAGACTATCCTCTCAATATTGGCGGAAAACCTTTTTGGAGCATACCTGCCTACGTGCCCATTGTGTTTGAAATGGTCATTTTGTGTAGTGCCCTGACCACTGTGTTTGGCATGTTTGCACTCAACAAATTACCTCGTTGGAATCACCCTCTTTTTGACAGCAAAGCCTTTGCTTATGTAACAGATAACCGTTTTTGTCTGCTGGTGAGCGCAGAAAATGCACAGTTTGATCTGCAGCGTGTCGAGCACTTGTTGCAAGAAACAGCAGCCTTGCATACGGAGGTCATTTGGCAAGAACAACCCTCTTAGGCGGTTTGGTGGTTGTGTTGGCTTATATGGCCTTTGCAGCGCCTGGATGTTCTGGTTGTATAGGCTGGCGCAGCAGCAAGCCTCCCGTGCACCCGAATCCCAACATGGATACCCAACCCAAATACAAGCCTTACGGGGCCAACACCTGGTTTGAAGATGGTCGCAATATGCGCACTCCCCCAGAAGGCACCGTGGCCCGTGGTCAGCTGCAAGGGGATGATCATCTTTACAAGGGGTTGGTAAACGGTAAACCGGCTCAGGATTTTCCACCATCCATGACCGTGGATGAAGCCTTTGTGCGAAGAGGCAAAGAGCGTTACGACATCTTTTGTGCCATTTGCCATGATCATGCGGGCGGCGGCAATGGCATGGTAGGCAGACGTTTAACCATCCCTCCACCTACTTTGCACACCGATTACATGCGCTCTTTGCCCGTGGGGCATCTGTTTGATGTCATCACAAACGGCATTCGCACCATGCCCTCTTATGCACATCAAATTCCTGCACAAGACCGTTGGGCCATTGCAGCCTATGTCAAAACCTTGCAGCTGAGCCAGTCCCCAGGGACACTGCTTAAGTCCCCAGGGACCCACTCCCCCGAGACATCGTCTGAGCCAAAACCATGAGTCACAAGCAGAGTTCTTCCATTGATAACCAACACAAAATGGGTTTGAGCAAGCTGGATCTGCATGTGGATGCAACAAGCTGGTGGCACAAAACACCAGCTGTTTTGTCTCTACTGGGCCTGGTTGGTTTGGCATTGTGGGCATCGCATTTGCAACAACATGCTGTTGTGAGCATGCACGCTTATCTGTTTGCCTTTGTGACTTGCTTGTGTGTTGCCTTGGGCTGTTTGGTGTTTGTGTT
>JBCCES010000115.1:0-4934 GCA_039030115.1 Myxococcota bacterium | reverse complement strand
GCGTTTTTATTCATGGGAACCTCCTTTGTGTTTACGTTCTTCATAACCCCATTAACACACGGGCAAAAACAAATTATTCCTGAGACACACTATTTTCTTTTGATTTCACTTTTTTGATTCCACTCCCAAACTGGTTTACGGAATAATTCGCATCCAACTAATGGTTAACAAACACGCAGGAGCTCAAGAACGATGAATGATCTGTTGAAAAGAGCCTTGTTGTGGCTATGCGGCACAAGCTTTATCGCAGGGCTTGCTACAACCGGCTGGGTTGTGTACAGCAACAGATCTTTACCTCCCATTCGGGTGGGACTCTTGCACTCCCTCACAGGTACCATGGCTATCAGTGAATTACCTGTTGTAGATGCCACACTGTTAGCCATTGAGCAGATCAATCAACGCGGTGGTTTGTTAGGACGACAAATAGAAGTTGTGTCTGCAGACGGTCAATCCGATGATGCAGAATTTGCTCGACAAGCTGAACGTCTCATTACAGAAAAAAAAGTTCACGTGGTGTTTGGAGGGTGGACATCTGCAAGCCGCAAGAGCATGAAGCCGGTGTTTGAGAAACACAAACACCTGCTCATGTATCCTATTCAATACGAGGGGCTAGAAGAATCTCAGCATATTGTCTATGCGGGAGCCACACCCAACCAGCAAGTTATCCCGGCCATATCTTGGGCTTTTCAACATTTGGGGAAACGGTTTTTTCTTGTGGGGTCAGACTACATCTACCCACGAACCACCGCAGCCATCGTGAAAGATCTTGTTGCTACACTAGGAGGTCAGGTGGTAGGAGAACACTATTTACCCCTTGGCACAACACGTGTCCAACAAGCCGTACAAGAAATTCTGGCGGCAAAACCCACAGTTATTATCAACACAATCAACGGTGATACGAATCTCTCTTTTTTTAGGCAGCTACGTTCTGCAGGCATCTCGCCAGAAAAAATCCCTACCCTCTCTTTCAGTTTGTCCGAACCGGAATTGCATCAATTGGGAGCAAAAAACATGGCCGGAGACTATGCAGCATGGAACTACTTTCAAAGTTTAACATCTCGAGCTAACCAAATCTTTTTATCTCAGCTAGCACAACAACATGACGATGAAAAACTCGTCGTGGGAGACCCCATGGAATCTGCCTATTCCGCCGTTTTTTTATGGGCGCAATCGGTTCAACGCTCGGGCACAGTAAACGTTGCCAAAATACATAAAGCCATTCGTGGCCAAAGTTACGAAGCACCTCATGGGGTTGTGCATGTGGATCACCAAAACGGCCACACATGGAAAACAGTCCGCATCGGCAAAATTCAAAAAAACGGCCAGTTCAACGTGGTGTGGAGTTCTCAATCCCCTGTGCAACCGATTCCCTATCCACCCTCTCGCACAAAGCAACAGTGGCAGCAATTTCTTCATAACTTGCAAAAGCAGTGGCAAGGCAAATGGTCTGGTCCAACCTTCACTGAGGAGCGATAAAGCATGAAGAAATCCGCATCAACTTTGCTACAAATTTTAACGATTCTCTTACCAGCACTCTGTTTATCAGGCCTATTGATCGGATACAATATTCAACAGAAATCCACAACAAAAAAAGTTACAAATTACCTAAAAAAACAAATAGAAGAACAGGGCGATAAAATTGAGAAATACATTGTTGAATCCAAACAAAACCTGGTGACTCTCTCAAAAAATCAA
Organism: Myxococcota bacterium; assembly: GCA_039030115.1. Lineage (GTDB taxonomy): Bacteria > Myxococcota > UBA727 > UBA727 > JABDBI01 > JBCCEX01. Next base: position 3,239 of record JBCCES010000115.1, on the reverse strand, counting down.
GCTGTTATACAACTGCTTCTCAATACGGACATGGGATCCATAGAAAGAAAAAGAAATCTCGGTTCTGTTATTTCAAAATTAAACACATCTTTCAAATTCAAAAATGTTTCTATTATATCTAAAAAAGAGGAGGTGAAATTTCGGCTTTTTGAGGATAAAAAAATGAAACTAAACGAAAGAGAGAGAGAACTATTTAAAAAATCCATCACTCTCATGGGCATGTCCATTTCTAAATTAGAACAGGACAATGAATCTGAAGGAATCCATGCCTTGCTAGCCATACCCCTCATCTTAAAAAATCAATTGACAGGTGTTTTAATGGCATCCATTGATAGTGAAGCGATTCATAAAATTATTACGCAGCAAAGTGAGAAAAAGAAAGTTCCTTTCGAAACAGCATTAGCGTTCGCCAAAAATCACCAACTGCAAGTCATTCATAGCGCAGGAAGAATGTTTGGGCTCAGCGCGTCTCAACGTGCTATTAGCATGGGCTCTTCGCAAGCACAGGGCCTGCAAAAAGCACTGCGAGGCAACTGGGGAAGCGGACAAAACACAAACAACCAAGGAATTGAAACATTAGCAGCATGGAAATACTTGCCCCATGCCAATTTAGCAATCGTTGCCAAATTGGAAAAACAATTGCTTTTTTCCTCCATGGTGACTTTCTATCTACTTGCAGCTGCTGGAGTGTTGTTGTTGAATTTGCTTTTTCTTTTGGTCGCACGTCGCAAAGACAGAATGCATAAACTGCACCGTTATGCACACGCCTCCAAAGACATTTGGCACACCCAAGCCCGATGGGCTCTTAATGGCTTTTTAGGCATATCCCTTCTTGTCACAGCGTGCGGCACGGGGTTTTTCATTCATCGTTATATGCAAACACAAAATCAACTGCACAAAGGTCTGGATAGCGAAGCACGTTTTAAACTCCAACAAGCAAGCCAAAAGATCAACCACCGCATCAAAACCATTGAAACCCTAGCCTATGCCATGGCCGAAGACCTTGGGGTAGGCCGCTTAAAAAAAGAGGATATCCCTGTACGACTAAAACGCATTCTCAAAGAACAACCAAATATTTTTGGAATGGGCGTCGCCTATGCCCCTTATGCCTACAAACCCAATGTGCGATTGTATGCTCCCTACATGCGGCGCACACACAAAGGCATCGAAGGCATGCACATCGAAGATACCTATGACTATACTCTTCCCCAATCCCTTGGTGGACCAAAAACAGACTGGTACAACAAGCCCTTTGCTGCCAACAAAGCGATGTGGACGAAACCCTATTTTGGTTCTGCAAGCCAAAAATTTATCTCTTCATATGTGATTCCGTTCTATCACCCAAAAGATCAAAATAAAAAACAACCCATCGGAGTCATCGAAGTCATGCAAGATTTAGATGATTTGCGCCACTTAGCAACCGCATTTAGTTTACATGGAATAGGATACACTTTCATTGCATCGAAAGATGGTAGATACATTTATCATCCCATTGAAGAATATGTGGAAAAACAGCTTACAATTAAAGAAATCTCTCAAAAAGAAAACTTAGAAGCAATTGAAGATTTTACAAGTCAACTACTAAAAGAAACACAAAACACAGATGTCTTTGTCCATGGCAATGCCTCATCTTGGGTCTATTCAAAACAGATTCCAGGAACAGATTGGATTTTTGCCATTGCATTCGAGGAATCGGATCTTCAAATTTCCAATCAAATTCTTAAAAATTCCACCACAGGTATTCTTATCTGCGGGCTTCTGTTCGTTTTGCTTGCTGCTGCATTGATTTTACAAAACATCCCTATGCAAAGGGACCGATCGGCTCTTTACTCTGCCATATTCACATGCAGCGCATTTCTCACACTTGTTGCCTTTTGGTCCTACATGTTTGTTGAACCTCCTCGCGTCGAGCTGACCCATAGCACTCCCATTTCAGAACGTGCTGAGGTCGATCGCTATGTGAAGTCATTCCATAAAGCACGCCCAACCAAACGCGCTTTGTTACAAATTCCCACAGGAATCACGCTGGAATCCATCGAATTCATCGACTTTCAACACGCCTCCATTAAAGGGTATTGCTGGCAAAAATACCCAAGCGAAGAACAGATGGATCACGGAATTGTCATTGCAAACGCTGTCGAAGCAGATTTTCAAGAAGTCTATCGAGAAAAACGGGGAAATCTAGAAGTCGTGGGCTGGAACTTCACAGCAACCGTTGTGCAAAAAAACAACCACTGGCGCTATCCTTTCGATGATCAAAATATTGTCATTTTACTAGAAAACGCCGATTTGAATGTTGATGCGATTCTCACACCGGATGCAAACTCCTACGAACTATTGCATCCCACATCAACGCCTGGCATTGCTAAGGACCTCCTCGACTCCATGCCCATTCAAAGAAGTCTGTTTGCTTATACAGAACAAAAGCCAGAAACCACACTTGGGTTAAGTGAAGACTCTAACTTGAGGGCTGTGCCCAATTTGGCCTTCATTGTTGCCATTAAGCGTAGCATCGTAAATCCCATTGTATTTTACTTTATCCCACTGATGACAACCCTCATTTGCATGTATTTGCTGTTCGTCATGCAGCACAAAATTGATAGGGGAGAGCTTGTGAGTTCCTACTTAACCCTTCTATTTACAATTATTTTACTCCATCAAGTTCTACGAACAGAACTAGAAGCCAGAGAAATGTTCTACATTGAGCATTTCTTTTTAATTTCCTACGTCATCATACTTGCTGTGTTTTTAAATGTATTTTTTGAGGCAAAAGATCCTCCCATTACATGGATCACCCGCACTTTGAGACTGATATTTTGGCCAAGCACACTGACATTGTGGATTCTTTCGACAGTCTACGTATTTTTACGGTAAAAAAACTTATCTACCCACCACACGAGCAGCACAAGCTCTCATTGTCTGCAAAACCGACAGTATGGTTCTCCAGATCAAAGATCGTCAAGTAACTTTCCAACAACGGCAACCCTAAGATAAAAAGAGACTCACCAGCACGCACCGCAAAAGCTCGTTTACCTTTTTTCATCTCTTGCAAGTATTGCTGAGGCTTGATACGCAGTGTGATCGTGCCATCGCTCCTGTACACAGCAATAGTGGAATCAACAAAATTGCCGCCCGACAGCACAATCTCTAAATCAGGAAACTGGCTCAAGTCCAAGTGCCGTTGCTTGACCAACACAGCGGGAGATCCACGTTGAACACCCCAAAAACCTTTGGGCAAT
>JBCCES010000114.1:0-4943 GCA_039030115.1 Myxococcota bacterium | reverse complement strand
GTTGGCTTGGATCAGATGTGAGCACTACCCATTTTTTGGGGTTGCTTTGCGAGGGTCGATAACGATAACTTGCTTGCAATTGGGGCAGCAAAAACGATGCAGTCGCTCTTGTGCTTGGATGATGCATGTAGGCATGCACGGGCAAACTGGTAGATAAAAGCCATGCGGCAGCCGTTGCACAGGGCAGTGGAATGCGTTTACATTGAATGAAAGGAGAAGGGGTTTTTTCATGGCAATTGTTGATTTGCGTGATAAGACAGCTGTCGTCACCGGTGTGACAGACAACATGGGATTTGCGTGGAGCATTGCTAAGGCTTTGGCCGCTGCCGGAGCCCAAGTGGTGTTGAGTAGTCATCCGCGTGTCTTGCCTATTGTGAAGCGGTTTTTGGAAGGGGAGCGTTATGCCGAAAGCCGTTTGCTGCCCGCGGACAAAGGCGAATTGGCTCCCGTATCGCTGATTGGTTGTGATGTGGCTTACGATACGAAAGAGGAGATGCCGCCGGACATCTTGCAGCAAAAAGGGTACCGAGACTGTACAGACCCTTCCATTGCCGGTTTGGCGTCCCAACTGCAGCAGGAAGCTCGAAGCGTGGATATACTGATTCATGCCGTGGCTTTTTCTCCTGAAATTAAAAAGAGCCATCTGCAAGTGAGTCGTGAAGGGTATCTGACGGCTTTGGGAGTAAGCAGTTATTCCTTGGTGTCGCTGTGCCGCACGCTGTTGCCCCTGATGCAAGATCGTGACGCTTCTGTTGTTGGATTGTCGTATCTGGCAGCTGAACGTGCCATTCCCTCTTACGGTGGTGGCATGGCATCGGCTAAAGCTGCACTGGAGTGTGATGCGCGCATGTTGGCTTGGGAGATGGGCGAACAAGGGCATCGTGTCAATGTAATCAGCGCAGGTCCTTACCTCTCGCGTGCTGCTCGTGCAATTGGATCTATGGAAGAATGGATTGACATCGTCGCGGCACGTTCTCCTTTGCGCAGGCCCATTTGTGCGCAAGAGGTTGCCAATGCGACACTGTTTTTGTGCTCCAGCTTGGCCAGCGGTGTGACCGGTGAAGTGCTTCATGTCGATGCCGGTTTTCATGCCATGGGGTCCTGATTGTTGTTATCCATTTAAAAAACAGCCGGTTTTTATATTTTATTCCTTTTTTTAAACGATTTTTTATGTTAAAAAAATCTCTATTTTTACAGGATTTATATTCTATCTATTTGTGCATTGAGGCAAGCCGCTCAGGGCAACCGCATCTTAAAAAGCCTGGTATGGCGCTGCTGTCACCTCGCTCGTCGAAAGCTTTTATGACAAAGCTTTCAGTTGCTTGGCGGATAAACCCGTGGTGCGAGTGATCATCTTTTTGTCAACACCGCTTTGCAGGAGTTGACGTGCAATCTCAATGGCCTTGCGCTGTTCTCCCTCCTTCTGACCCTCTTTTCTGCCCCTTTTTTCCCCTTCCGCCAGGCCTTTCTTTAAGCCTCTTTTCTCGCCATCTCGAAGCCCTTCTCCGTAGGTGGACTGGTAAAAGCTGGCCCGGTCCATCAAACTCTCTAAATAGCGATCGTAGGCACGCCGCTCTTGCCCAGAGAGTTTGAGAACATCCAGCTTTTCTGCTGCCTCTTTGAGTCCTTTGGCCTTGTAGTTTTTGGGGAGCTTTTCGTTTTTTAGAAAGTAAATCCACTCATCCAGACTGTCTTGCGTCTCTTGGTCAAAGCTGTTGACTCGAATGATGTAGTACTGCGGGTAGATGTCCGAAACCGCCTCTTTTTGGTAGAGCTGCTTCTCTCGGGGCGACAGTTGCAACACATGGTGGGTGTGAATGCCTTCGAAGCGAGTGCTGCCGCGGTACACGTAATCATCCCCATGACCCAGATCAAAGTAGGCGATGGTCACGCTGACCACCTTTTTGACATGCAGATACTCACAGCCCTTCTCGAGAGTCTCTGCAATGACTTTGCTTGTCCCAAACAGAATGCGGCTGAGGTAATCGACCTGTTTTTCACACTGAACTTCGATGATGATGCGTTCGCCTGTTTGGGTTTGGACCATCAGGTCGACGCGATTCATCTTATCTTTTTCTGTTGGCCTGTTGCTTTCGCTTTCTAAAATTTCTAAAATGTGAATGTCCGTGCCCAGCAGCTCAGACAGAAACCCTTCCAACACACCGAAGTTGGCTTTGTCGCGCAAAATGTTTTTCATAGCCCAATCGAACCGAATGAGCTGTTGCCTAGCCATACGCTTTTCTCCTCCCCTTTAGTTTACCGCTACCGGTCTTCTTTAGCTAGTTGCAGTACCCAGTGCTCTCATTTCTCACGCGGTTTGTCGATCCTTCACACAAACACATTTAGATGATCTTGCCCTGGCAGGTCGCTGGTGCACTAGAAATTCCTGTGTCATTGTAAATAGTGTGGTCTGAATGAGCTTTGTAGCAGATGGTGGTATCGCTTTGAAGCAGGCATACAGAGGAATCTCTTTGTTGGAGGTAATGGTTGCTCTGGGAGTTTTGTCGACGTTTTTGTTTGTGTTGCTTCACACCCAAGGGCAATTTTTGCGACTCTCTTCTAAAGCCCGAGCATTGACCATTGCGACGAGTTTGGCCAGCGAAAAACTGCATGACTGTAAACATTTATTAGAGACCAAAAAATTGGATGAGGCGGCCTCTTTTCATGAGCGCGGGGATTTTGCAAAACAAGCCCACCCTGAGTTTACCTGGGAGTGTCACTCTTACCCTTTTGACGTTCCTACGCCCAATACAACTCAGGCTGCCGTAGGCATAGGACAGCAAGGTTCTAAAAAAGCAGAACAAGACTTCGGCTTGCCAGGAATGAATGTTTCGGCAGCAGCTGTAGGGCCTACCGTTCAGATCATTACAAAAGGGTTTCGTAAAGCTGTGCGAGAGTTGGTGGTGATTGTAAAATGGCCGGGGGACGAATTGCAGGTGACAACTCATGTCATCAACACAGCTCCCATTCTCATGTTGATTCAAACATTGCCAGACGCTTCGGCTCTATTTCCCGCAGCAGGAAAACAGCAATCCCCGACCGGTGAAGCTGAAAAGAGTAAACAGAAACCTTAAGGTCAAGGTACTGTTCAATAGGAAGCTAAGGTGGATTCTTCTTACATCAATTTAGACGCTAACGCATCGGTGCCTGTATTCCCTTGTGCTAAAAAAGCGCTGCTTCGTGTGTTGCAGCAGCAAGGAAATCCCTCTTCGCCTCATGGTTTGGGAAGGCAGCTTCGCCAAGTACTCGACAGGGCTCGTTCAGCGGTTGCTTGCGCCGTGGGAGGGAGAGATCAAGAGCTCTTTTTTACATCGGGTGCCAGTGAGGGCAATCGTTGGCTGGTCGATGCGGTGTCTGCTGCCAGTTTAGCTGCGGACAAACCATTTTACGTTGTCACGACTGCCCTGGAGCATGCTAGTTTGAGCAAGCCGCTAAAGTCTGCTGCTGCACAAGGTGCTTTTGTGCTACATCCGTTTTGTGCTGTAAAGCAAAATGGCTATCTAGAGATATTGAGCGAGCAGTTGCAGCGTGCCGATGTGGTGTTTGCAACCGCCGCTCACAATGAAACCGGTTTGTGCATGCCGTGGGAACAGCTACTTGTCCATTGTCGGCCAGATGCCATTGTGATGACTGATGCTGCTCAAGCCGTTGCGCGTCTGCCGATATTGCCGCAGCGTATAGACGCAGTGGTGATGTCGGCGCATAAAATGGGTGCAGTGGCTGGGTGTGGAGCAGTGCTGTTGCGAGGCAATGCGCGCCGACTTGCCCCACCCTGGCGCGGAGGCTCTCAAGAGGGGGGGTTGCGCCCGGGTACCGAAGCAACGGCTTTGATTGCTGCCTTGGGCGAGGCGGCCAAGCATATGCAGAATATACGCGGTCGATCGGATGAATTGGCACTGCTGCGGGATGCTTTACAAGAAGAGCTGCTGGCAGCTTGGCCCCATGCGCAGGTTTTGGCTGCAGATGTTCCCCGTTTATGTAACACAACAGCGATTACACTCAATGGCGTAGACCCTGAAGCGTTGCGCATTGCCATGGATCAAACAGGCGTATGCGTTGGATTTGGCTCTGCGTGCAGCTCGTTGGCACCTGAAAGCAGCTCAGCTCTGTTGGCCATGGGCTTAAGTCATGCGCAAGCGCGGGCTACCATGCGGTTTTCTCTATCTCACGAAACCACGCAACAAGAGATTGATGAGGCGATCAAACGCATTGTTCCTGTGGGGTTACAGGTATTGTGATAACCCATCCCTACAGGTAATGTTTGTCGCATCTGTAAAAGCTATTTTGCTAAACTGTGGCGCAGTTGAGCCTGCAAATCATGCATTAAATAGATAACAAAATCCCACAAATTGTCCTGTTCTACAATCTCATGGATCTGTTCCAACGGTAAAAATCGGTGTAGCTCTTTTTGAAACGCCAGCACAGTGGCTTGATCGGTCAGCGATTCACACCTTTCGGCAAACCGTTTGAAAAAGTGTTTCAGCGTCAGGTTGCGGTCTTGCAGTTTACTAGGGATGAGCTTGAGCCTTGGCTTGCATCCCTTTTGATGTAACCATACCATATCCCATATATCACGATGCTTGAGTCGATTGGGACGCAGCGCAAAAGCAAGTAGCTTGTCTGCATAAATCTCTTCACGGCTTTGTGCTTGCACAATGAGGCCGTCTGTCCCCATGTCAACCCCATAGGGATTCAGCAGCATCATCGGTTGCTTTTCATAAGACGGTACAGCACAAATATCGATGTGGATGCGCTGGGCGGGCAACTGTTTTTGTTTCGGCTTGGTTTGGATTTTAATCTTCCAGGTACTCACATTTTTCGTATCTTTTATGGGCTCACTAACAACAACATCCAGGCTATATTTTTCACTTAAGCTTTGCATCAATGCCTGTCCCATAACAGACAGACTATTTCGAGAAAAGTGACTGCCTCCCGTAAAATAC
>JBCCES010000113.1:0-5043 GCA_039030115.1 Myxococcota bacterium | reverse complement strand
CGAGTACTTACCCCGGAGTTTTTGTGTCCTTTGGGGCTTTTTTGTCCATTGCCTGCTTTTGTTGAACGAGACTGGTCTTTTGCAAAGGCCTTGGCTTTCGGCAAATTGCGCTGCTCTGTTTTTTGTCCTAAATCATTGTTACCATGACCTTGGGATTCAACAACGACATCGTCGGGTCCCTTTTCACCACGACACCCAGCTCCAACAAATAACACAAAAAATAAAATAATTTTCGATCTCATCATAATATTCCCCTCATCACTATATGTATAATACATTTTTTCCACCTTTTCAAGAAGAGAAAATAGAAAACTTATTTTTTTCAAATTAAAAACATTATTACCTTATAAAAAACAATATCAAATACAATAAACTACATTAAATTTTCAACATTTAATTTATCAGGGCTCATGAAGGGAACCGAGCACAATGGGCCTGTTGCAAACGGTCATCAACACAGTGATACAATGAGCCAATAGCATGGATATTCGACTGCACGTTGTCTCTAGCCCGCAGGCACTCGCACATTTTGCTGCACAAGACTTTGCAGATCGCTGCCAACAAGCTGTCAAGCAACGGGGTTGGTTTACGGTGTGTTTATCTGGCGGGAGCACCCCAAAAGCCTTACTGAGCCGCTTGGCACAGCCACCCTACTGCAAAGCACTCCCATGGCGGCATGTGCTCCTGTTTTGGGGGGATGAGCGCTGTGTGCCTCTGGATCACCCAGACAGTAACTTTGGCATGGCATACCAGCACCTGATTCGTCATGTTCCCATCCTGCCAAACCATGTGTACCCGATTGTGACGCAAGGCCTGCAACCACACCAAGCAGCTACACGCTATGAACACAAACTACAGTGCATATTTGCCCGCTTAGGCCACAGCACGCCACAATTTGACCTGCTGCATTTGGGCATGGGAGACGATGGACACACCGCGTCGTTGTTTCCTCACAACCCTGTGTTGCGCAACCGCACAAAGCAGATGAAACCGTGGGTAAGCAGCGCGTGGGCACGCCACTTGAACAGCCATCGGATTACCCTCACACCACAAGCCATCTGCAACGCTCGCGCTGTGGTTTTTCTGGTGAGTGGCGCCGCAAAAGCGGCAGTTCTGCGGCGCGTATTGCAAGGGCTCAATCAAGGCTGTGCACTCCCCTCCCAAGCGATTTGGTTACAGTGCCAACAGCACTGCACCTGGCTGATAGACGAAACAGCAGCCAGACACCTGAAAAACAGATCATCTGCTTATGGGGCCCATCCCTCGGCATGTACTGTAAAAGAGAACTGAAACGACGCATGTTTTTTGCCGATAAACAGATCGGTCGGTGGCCGCAAAAAAGGCTGGGCCTGCCAAAAGGCTGCTTGTGCAGTTTCGTCTAAATAGGCAAACCCGCTGGATTGCAAAACCACGATATTGACCAATTTCCCATCCCGATTCATGGTGATCCACAAAGATGTGGTTACCCTTGTACCTTTTAAACCTAAACCATTGGGATTGTGACGCCGCAGCTGTGCAGCAGGATGCCAAGCTTGAGCCACACTCTCTTTAACGCGGTTAAAAAATGTCGCATGCCGCCAACTGAAGGTGTTTAGCTGGGTGTTGTTGTCAACTGGTATCTTGGCGGGCAGAGCGTCGGCAAAATCCAGATGCATCTGCTGCTGTAGCTGTTGCCTAGAAGGAAAAAGCGTGTCCAACAACTTCTTTGTGTCACTCTTTGGAACTTGTCTGCCTTTTGTTTCTTGAGGCAGCTGTCGAAAATGGCCCTCTTTTTGACTCCCCGTGGATGAAGAAGCGCGCGTTGGCTTTGTAGATGTCTGCATGCTGCGAGTTTGTTTGGACACCGTATTGTCCCACTCCGACACAAATTCAGCATGTTGAGGGCGTTTGGCAATGGCAGGCTCAGGCAGATGAACCACCTGTTTGGGGACAGTCGGTAATGGCGTCTTGGGCTTGGGAGGGGTATAGTAAGAGACGCGAGCAGGTGCAGAAATGGAATGTAACGGCACAATAGCATGTGGGCCACCCCAAAAAAAGAGGGGGATGTGCAACAAAACAGCCAGTAAGCAACAGGCTATAAATCGACCGTTGCCCCGAAATTTCTCCTTAATCGCCATTGCATTTGTTCGCCAAGGGACCCTATGATAAACACACACAAACCCCCCATTACCTTACTTTCACCCCAGGAAATGGACAAGATGCGCCGTGCGGGTCGTTTTGCTGCCAACATGCTGACACACCTGGGTACATTGATAAAACCAGGGATTACAACCCAATACCTGCACGAAGAAGCGGAAAGATTCGCCAAAAAGCACGGTGCACGTAACGGTCCCTTGGGGTATCACGGTTTTCCCAAATCCATTTGCACCAGTATTAACAACGTGGTCTGTCACGGCATTCCTAACGATCAAGATATCCTCAAAGAGGGGGATATCATCGCCGTTGACGTGACACCTGTCGTGGACGGTTATCATGGCGACACATGCAAAACATTTTGTGTGGGACAAGTGACCCCCCAATTGCGGCAATTGGTCTGCGTCACACAAGAGTGCTTGCAACTCGCAATCGCTGAGGTGGCACCGGGTAAACGCATTGGAGACATTGGTGCTGCCATTGAGCAACATGCACAGAAATTCTCCTACGGAGTGGTCCGTGATTTCTGTGGCCACGGCGTAGGCACGCAACTGCATGCCGAACCTCAAATTCCTCACTTTGGCACACGTGGGCGAGGCTTGCGTATACAAGCAGGCATGGCATTTACCATTGAACCCATGATCAACATGGGGGGAGACTGGCGAATAGATATTCTCAACGACGGCTGGACAGCCGTTACACGAGACGGTCAACCATCCGCTCAATTTGAACATACGCTGTTAGTCACGCAAACAGGTGTTGAAGTCCTTACAGCAACGCAAGATGGGGATCTATTCACGGATACAGCCAACCGCCAAACCCATGAGATCATAAAAATTTGACACCCATCGAAAGTTGTCTAAAAATGGCTACATTGGAGGTACACAATGAAAAAACACGTAACAAAAAGCTTGGCTTTTCTCTTTTGCATAAGCACCTGCTTTGGCTGCGCAACGCAAACATTTATGATGCGGGAGAACCCGCCAGGACATCCTTATAAACATACAGATAAAATGCAGCACTTTTTCGTCCAGGGTGTTGGACAAGAAAAGATGCTCAATGCGGCTAAGATGTGTGGTGGCGTCGACAGAATTTATAAAGTGCAAACAAAATACACGTTTGTCAACTGGTTGCTTGCAGCTGTCACACTTGGGATCTATACGCCACATCAAGCAAAGGTTTACTGCATCCCTGTACCAGAAAGCAAGGCATAGGTGAATGCCTCTGGCAACAACACCCATTGCAAGTATTTGCTCCCAATAGTTAGCACTTCATATCCACAGCCCTGTAAAAAAGAGGAGAAGTTTACTCTTCTCTTTTTCAAGAAAGTGTTCTTCCTGTAAAAGCTGCTGTTCCTCTTGCTTGGGGGGGTGGGCAAATGGTATATTTTGAGAGTGATTCTCAAAATCAAAAACAGCCCTGATCATATTCGTATCAGTCGGCAGCTAGACAGCTGGGCTTTGCACCCTATTACAGGCCCTCTTTTGCTTGCCACCATCTGTCTGAGTTTGCTGCAAATGCTGTTTTTTTGTGTCGGCCCTCTTGTGGATATCTTGCAACATACCCTGCAGGGGTGCCAGCACAGTCTCCATCAACTTTTAGGAAATTCATTGCTTGTTTCGTTGCTAGCAGATGGCATCTTAACAGGCGTGGGGAGCCTGCTTTGCCTTACTCCCCTCATCGTTGTTTTATTCATTTTTTTGGGGGCCTTACAACAATGTGGTTACCAGGCACGCATCTCTCATCTGCTGGGGCGTCTTTTTGCCCGTGTCGGGCTTGCTCCCCAAACGTGTACACCCATGATGGCTAGTTTTGCATGTGCAGTGCCTGCCATGCTGGCCTTGCGCAACGTGCCTTCAAAACAGCAACGCCTCATCGCCCTATTAATCATACCCTTTTTCCCTTGTTCTGCTCGATTACCTGTGTACAGTTTGTTGATTGCCGCCTGCTTTGCCCACTTGCCGTCCACTGTATACGGAGGAATTCACAGTGAAACCATGATTCTGTTTGGCTTGTATAGTCTGGGTATTTTGGCCGCCTTAGCCACTGCCTTCGTACTCAAATGGTGGCTGGCGCCCACTCCTTTACCTGCCCCCCTCATGCATGATCCTCGTTTACCTGCTTATCGTATCCCTTCCCCCACCACCTTGATGCGCACAGCCTTGCAACAGGTGTGGGGCTTTTGGAAAGATGCCGGCACCATTATTGTGGCCATGAGCGTTGTGTTGTGGGGACTGTTTGTGTTTCCACAGCACTCCACGACTCCCGCCACAACACATGCGCTAGAACTAAGCTACGCCGGCCAATTGGGCAAAGCCTTACATCCTTTATTTGCACCCCTCGGCTTTGATTGGCGCATCTGCGTGTCGCTGCTGGCAAGTTTTGCCGCCCGGGAAGCGTTCATTCCCACACTAGCCATCGCCCATGGCTTGCAGAACGAAAACCTGACACACACCGCATACCTGTACAGCCCAGCCACTGCACTGGCGCTGTTGGTCTTTTTTGCTCTGTCCATGCAGTGCATGAGCACCTTGGCCACCTGTAAACGAGAAACCAACAGCTGGATGTGGCCTCTACTCCAATGGGTTTACATGGGTGTGTTGGCTTGGCTTTTTGCATGGGCTACGTATCAAATAGGAGCATGGGCAGGCTTTGCTTAAAAAGAAATCAGACAAAAAGGAGAAGACAACATGATGATGTGGCAAGAGATGGGAACAATTTTACTATGGTGCGTTGCCATTGCCTATGTAGCGCAACACCTGATTTGCACTTATACAAACCGCACATCTTGTGATGGATGCAGTCATAGGCCGTCTGCAACAAAACAACGCGACAAACCTGTTTTTCTAGGAGCTTCTCTACAAAGAGGGTTACAGCTTGCACGTAAGCAGCCACAACAACAGCCTAGAT
>JBCCES010000112.1:0-5076 GCA_039030115.1 Myxococcota bacterium | reverse complement strand
GGCTATCATCTCACCAACGACATTGCAGTGGGTTTGCGAACTCCTCAAACCAATGCAGAAGAGCTGAAAAAGCAGTTTGGGCATGCCTGTGCTGACCTCATGAGTAAAGAGGAGACCATTGAGGTGCGTTCCATTGGAACACGAGAGCCACGCACACTGCCTCGGCGCATTGTTGGAGAGATTCTAGAAGCGCGTGTGCGAGAGATCTTTGAACTCATTGCACGCGAAATTGAACGCACACAGCTGCGCCACTTGCTGGCTTCTGGCTTGGTACTCACAGGAGGCACCACACTGCTGCCTGGTATGGTCGAGCTTGCAGAAGAGGTGCTCGATTTGCCCGTGCGCTTGGGTGTGCCAAGAGAAATTGGAGGCTTAACCAATGTGGTCAACAGCCCTATCTACTCGACAGGTGTTGGTTTGGTGCTATACGGAGCTCAAAACCGAGACCAGAGGTATTTTCGTGCCCGAGAAGATAATATTTACACAACTGTCAAAAGACGGATGGCAACATGGCTACAAGATATGTTCTAATATAAACAGGGACAATAGGCAAAAAGCATGTGAAACACCCTAAACAGGGAGGAGCTTGGCAATGGAAGGAATGAAGCAAAAAGGACCCCGTATTCGGGTTATCGGCGTTGGAGGTGGAGGCGGTAATGCCATCAACACCATGATTCAGCGGGGCATTGCAGAAGTGGATTTCATAGCAGCCAATACCGATGGTCAGGTTCTTAATTCGAACAAAGCAGAAACCAAACTGCACTTAGGTTCTCGCATCATGGGTGCAGGAGCCAAGCCCGAAGTGGGTGCTAGCGCTGCCAAAGAGAGTTTAGATCGAATTGAAGAGGTACTTCGAGGTTCCGACATGGTGTTTGTGGCCGCCGGTATGGGCGGTGGCACAGGCACGGGAGCTGCCCCTATCATTGCAGAGGTCTCCAAACGCGTCGGTGCACTCACCGTAGGCGTTGTGACAAAACCCTTTGTGTTTGAAGGCAAGCGACGACGCAAGCTGGCCCAAAGCGGTGTGGAAAACCTCAAACAAGCTGTAGACACCCTTATTGTGGTTCCCAATGACCGCTTGCTCCAGTTGGCAGGCCCTCAAACATCCATGACAGAAGCTTTCAGCATGGCCGATGCTGTGCTTTTTAATGCGGTTAAAGGCATTAGCGATATCATCACAAAAGAGGGCATTGTCAATGTGGACTTTGCAGATGCTATTTCGGTCATGAGCGGTCAAGGGATGGCTCTCATGGGTATTGGCGAAGGCCGTGGGGATGACCGTTGTGCAGAAGCAGCACGACACGCCATCTCTAGCCCTTTGCTAGAGGATGTTTCTGTCGAGGGAGCTACAGGAATTTTAGTCAATGTCACGGGAGGGCCCTCTTTATCACTACACGAAGTCAACGCGGCCGTTGAACTCATCACCGATGCTGCCCACGAAGACGCCAACATCATCTTTGGCTATGTGGTAGACGAGAAAAAAGGAGACGAGGTCTCTATTACAGTGATTGCAACAGGCTTTGAAGAGCAAAAACCGGTGGGTGCATCGGGCTTGACTGCCGGCTTACAACAGCGGCCTGCCTATGGCTCCACAGCCTATGGTCCTGCTTTGCCCGTGCAAGGACCTGCTGCTTCTGCACCCGCTCGAGCCATGCAAAACCCTTGGCGTTCTCCCGTTGCGCAACCTGCCACAACTGCAAAACCACCTCATACAGCACAACAAACAAAAGAACACCTGTCGGTACTATCTCCCACAGAAGAGGGGAAAAAAACTTCTAAAAACGGTGAATACGACGTGCCTACCTTTTTGCGCCGGCACAACAACATCTCTTCTTCTTAAGTGCACAACACCAAGTGGTCAAGTAAAATTGCCTACACCCTTGCCATTTTTGGCGGAGCGGGTCTATCTCGGGTCGCACCGGGCAGCGTGGGAACCCTAGCCTCCTTTATTTTGTGGGGGCCTTTGCTGTTTTTGCAAGCTAGCGTGATCACACAGTTGGTTATTGTTGTATTGGTAACAATACTAGCCATATGGGCTAGCGACAAAGCAGCCAAACAGCTGGGTGGCGGTGACCCTCAACAAATTGTTATTGACGAGGTGGCCGGGCAAGGGGTAGCTCTCATCGGGTGCCCCCACTCTCTGTTAGCTGTTGGTTGTTGCTTTGCCCTGTTTCGACTGTTTGATGCCACCAAACCTTGGCCCATTTGCTGGTTAGACCGCAACGTGCATGGTGGTTTAGGCATTGTACTAGACGATGTGGCAGCGGGTCTTTGCGCTGCCTTTGTGCTGCAGAGTTTGCATTGGGCTGGTTTGTTTGGCATGACTTAAAGTATGCAACCGGCCGAATGGATTCCACTGCTTGCGTTTTTTGTGGCATTTCAGATATGGGATCTGTACGTTGCCCTGGCTGTGCTCATGGTGCTGGCCCCAGCAGGGCTTTTGTGGCAAAAGTGGCGCGACAAAAAATCACCAACGCTTTTGCAGCTAGGTTCTACTGCTTTGCTCCTACTATTTGGGGGCATCACCCTCCTCACCCACAACGAGCTGTTTATCAAATGGAAACCAACGCTGTTTTTCTGGGCGGTCTCTGCGGCGTTTTTTGTGAGTCACTTTGTGGGTAAAAAGCCTCTGTTTGAACGATTTGTGCAGTCGCAACAACTACAACTACCCCAAACCCTATTGCGCCAACTCAACCTCGTATGGGCTGGTTTTTTTGCCTTTTTAGGAGCGGTCAACATCACTGTGGCTTACAGCATGAGCACCCCTGCTTGGGTTAACTTTAAAGTCTTCGGCACCATGGGTCTGCTTGCTGTGTTTACCTTGGGGCAAGCCATTTACATTGGCCGGGCCCTCCAACAGTCTCAAAACACAAACAGGTGAACCACATGACAAAACATCACACGACAGGCTTGAAATTGCACACCTTAAGAGCAACGGCCATTATATATGCTCTGTTTGCTGTTTGGGGCTGTACGCCTAGCAAAACAGTGCGCGGTGCAAGCATCCCCTCACAAGCCTCTGCCCCTGCAGCCCGCATTCCTGCTGTCGGCAAACATAAAGCCTTGCATACAACACAAGACAACACACAATTGCTACAAAGCGTGCAGCAACTCAACAAGCGGGCCAACAGCCCCACGTTTGGCCTTGTGGGCGGATTTTATCAACTGCCGGTGGCCCACCCAGGGGGAGCTTTGTTTATTGAGCATGACATGGTGTCAAAAAACTTTACACAGAGCCAACGGTTGGTGGCTTTGCAAGAGGGGCAAAGGCCCTACGCTATTTTACCGTTCGACACCAAACAGGCTCAATCGTTAGAGGCCGGCATGCAACAACTATTAAATGTAGGCGTGCAATTCGTACAAATGAGCACCGCCGATGCCTTGACCGTCATGCGTGCTGAGCAGCAAGCGTTGCAACGGCAGCCACAACCTAACAATCAAACCTCTCAACCCATGGTGTGGGCCACAACACTACCACCAAACGTCCAATTTCTGATTTCGGTGCAGTCGGGCCAGGGTGTGTCTGGTCCTGCTCTTGTCGGGCGTGTGATTGACACCTCACAAGGCAAACTGCTGGCATTGCGTTCCAGGCCCGATGTCGGTGGAAACACTCTAGGAAATCTGGTACTGCAGTTGGTGCGCGACACCCTGCAACGCTTGGCACAACAACCAGCAACTCATCAGCTGCCACAGCATCCTGCAAAAAACGCCCCAAAAAGCAGCAAAACCTCCTCTCAGAATGCTCAGCAGAGCTTCACCTGCCCCTGCCTGCAACCATCCAGTTGATCAAACCGGTGAAATCTACTATACAAGGGCATATGCGCCGCGTCGTTGACAAATGATTTTAAAAGCTTATATAGTATAAAAAGAACGGTTTTAGAAAGGGATAATAAGGATGCAAAAAACATTTTGGTTTGGCCAATGGTGTCTGGCTGGCACAATGCTACTTGTCGCAGGTTGCGATGGCAATCAGCAGGATAATGAAACTTCAACGATTCAACACCGAATTCCAACGGCAGACAATCTACCGTCCCACTTGCGCTCTTTGTCTAAAAACAAATCTCTGCAGCCACAACCTCAACAACCAACCACCATCAACCCCCAGGCTCAAGAAACAGTGCCTTTTGATTGCAGTACACTCAAATACACCTCTACTGAGTGCACAGGAAGGTGTGAATCCGATAAAGATGCAAAAAAATGCAAAAAGGCAACCATTAGCAAAACCTGCTCAGGCAAGTCTCTTCTTGATTGCAAAAAAGTTTTACACAATCAATGCACAATAGACTACCGTGGAACCGATGGCGACGGTAACTCTTACGAACTCATGTGTGTAGACAACCAAACCGCGTTTTCTTGTGGTTTGGCAAAAAAACTCAATATGGAAACGTACTGCAACACCCTATGGAATGACCGAGGTGGACCAGGCAATGCCGCCGCTTGCACAGACGCTGTCAATGACCAGCAAGTGTGTAACTATGTAGGGCCAGCTGTACCTAAAACCTGCACGCTTGTGACGGGCATATGCAATGTCATTTTAGCAAGAAATGCAGCAGGCTACAAATGTAACGACTTTGGAATTGGTTCAAATCCAGCCGAAAAGCACAACGTTATGTGTGTCCTTAGAGGCGGAGCTGCTTACCACGGAAATGCAAATCAATACAGAGTTGGAATTTGTACTGCAGTCAATCCCGATCCCTGCACGCAAGTATGGACCAACTTAGCTGTACAAACAGAAGACTCCTGCAGAGCCATCAGAGTTATCGCCGATGCAACAGGAGCAGGGAATGCAGTCGTTGCCGCACACAGTCCTATGGCTGGTGCACCCAACCCCAGCTTTCTGAGGCCTTTACTAAACGGTCGTGTTTGTAACTATGCAGGTGAAGCATGCAAGCCCAACCCTGTATGGGACACCAAAAACCCCTGCCGTGAACTGACCAAAGACAAATGCGGCATAGACAGCAACAATACAAAAGGCTTATGCGAGTGGTCTCCCGACTTCCCCATTCCATAAAGTTGCCTTGCAATGCATTTGCTATAGCAAAACAGCATAAATCAAACAAAATCGCCAAAAGCAGT
>JBCCES010000111.1:0-5082 GCA_039030115.1 Myxococcota bacterium | reverse complement strand
GCTGTTATCGTCTTGGGTGCTGGCCAACACCACCAATGCCGAGCCCAGTTGATTGCGAATGGCGTCGCATTGGGACCGCAAAGCGGCACCGTCGATTCCATGTGATAGGCGCTGACACACAGTTTGTGTGCCGTTTATTTCACGTGCCTGCTGCAGCATTTGGCTGGCTTGTTGCGACGCCTGTTTAGCTTGCTGCTGGGCTAATTGTTGTTGCAATTGTCGCTGCTGCTGCAACAGACTGCGTAGACGATTGGCTGCATCGGTAGGGGAGACCGACAGCAGTTGGGCCAATGTGTAAACCTCTTGCTGCTGTTGCCAGGTGTGCTGCACAGCTGCATTGCCCGACACAGCTTCAATGCGTCGCACACCGGCAGAAACGGGAGAATCAGACACGACGATGAGTGATCCCATATCTCCTGTGCGATTCACATGTGTACCGCCGCACAGCTCAAGAGAGTGTTTGCCCAAGCGAACCACGCGCACACTGTCACCGTATTTCTCCCCAAACAGTGCCAAGGCACCTTGCTGTTTGGCCTCTTGAAGAGACATGTGGGCTGTCTGTGTGGCGTCGTTGTGTTGAATCCATCTGTTGACCAGCTGCTGAATCTGCTGCAGCTGCTGTGTGGTGAGGGCAGCAAAGTGCGAAAAATCAAAACGCAGTCGCGCCTCTTGCACCAGCGAGCCTTTTTGGGTGACATGCTGTCCCAGTACCTGCCGCAAAGCACTGTGCAGCAAGTGTGTGGCGGAGTGATGATGACGTAAACCTTGTCGGCGTTGCTCCTCGATATTGCAATGGACTTGTTGCCCTACAATAAACTGACCCCGTTGCATGTGAATGTGGTGCAGATGCAAACCAGCAGCCTTTTGTGTGTCGGTCACTTGAGCTTGATTGTTGTTGCTGTCGTCCATGTGGCCTGTGTCGCCCACTTGGCCACCCGATTCGCCATAAAATGGCGTGCGATCCAGTACGGCCACCCCTTTTTGATCTTGTGCAAGGCGGTCAACACTCTCTCCTTGTTGATCAAGCAGCGCAACGATCTTAGCTGTGGTGCAATCTTGAGGCTGTTCAAAAAAAGGCGTTGCACCAAACTCCAGTGCCAAATCTTTATAAATGGTTTTTACACTCTGCAGTCCCAGTTGGCTTGCCGATGCTTGGTTGTGTTGCTGTTTTGCTGTTTCAAAGCCATCCCAATCGATGCCCAAACCCTTCTCCCGTGCCAGTACAGCTGTGAGATCTGGGGGAAACCCGTAGGTTTCGTGCAGGCGAAACACCACATTGCCAGGCAATTGCTGATGACCCTCAGGGAGTTGTTTCACGTGAGTAGCAAACAGTTGTAAACCCCGTTGCAGCGTGCGGCGAAACGCTTCTTCTTCTTGCTGCACTACCTGCTGTATGAGCGCTTGCGCTTGGAGGAGTTCTGGATAGGCAGATGCATTGAGAGTCAATACCTGGTTGCATAGTTCATGAAAAAAGGGCTCGGTAAGCCCGAGTTGCTCGCCATGACGCACAGCGCGTCGCAAAATGCGTCGCAACACATAGCCGCGCCCTTCGTTAGCTGGCATCACACCATCAGCGATTAAAAACGTCACGCAGCGGCTGTGGTCGGCCAACACACGCAGCGAGACATCATTTTCGCTGTCGCTTGCTTTGTAGATTTTGCCGCTGAGCTGTTGTGCATATTGCAGCAGCGGCTGTAGCAGGTCGGTATCATAGTTGCTGTTTGCGTTTTGCAGCACCGTGCACAGCCGTTCAAGCCCCATGCCGGTGTCCACACAAGGCTGAGGCAGGTCGGTTAATGAACCATCGGAATGACGCTCGTGTTGCATAAACACCAGGTTCCACAGCTCCACCATGCCATCTCCTTCGGGATCGTCGCCAAAGCTGGTCAGGTTGTCGCCGCGCCGGTCGTAATGAATCTCTGTGCAAGGGCCGCAGGGACCTGTTTCACCCATGCTCCAAAAGTTGTCTGCAGCACCGCATTGGGTAATGTGTTGGGGCAGCACACCCACAACCTCTTGCCAAATCCGTAAAGTTTGCCTGTCGGGGGGGAGAGGGGCAGGCCCCTTTCTTTGCTTTTTCTTTTCTCCTCCAAACACCGTTACGTGTAAGCGATTGGGGTCTAATTCAAGGACCTGGGTAAAAAATTCCCAGGCGTATCGGCACGCCTCCTCTTTAAAGTAATCACCAAACGAAAAATTGCCCAACATCTCAAAAAAGGTGTGGTGGCGCGCTGTACGGCCGACATTTTCTAAATCGTTGTGCTTGCCGCCAGCCCGAACACATTTTTGTACCGATGCGGCTGCCGTGTACGGGCGCTTCTCTTTACCCAAAAAGAGATCTTTAAACGGCACCATGCCGGCGTTGACAAATAGCAGCGTTGGGTCGTTGGCAGGCAGCAGCGGTGAGCTTGGTATCACCTGATGCTGTTTGCTTGCAAAAAATTGCAAAAACCGCTGGCGAATTTGTTTGCCGGTTATGTTTTTGTTCATCATTTCTCACCAGTCAGGGCTATTGTACCCAATTCTGAGAACCTATTGTAATGCTAGAGCTATGAAGGCTAACGAAAATCCGCCACAAGAAAGGCCTTACTAGCATGTGGTATTAAGTAATTTGCGTACTTTTTGCAGCACCTCTTTTTCGCGTTGTATTAAGTCGGTGTGTACAATCGGAATGAGCTTGGCGTTATGTTGTTTATACACAGCACGAATGGCCTGAATGTTTTTTTCACGCTCTGCGCGACTGTTTTCGCGTCGGGCTGGGTCTGGTTTGAGATTTTTAATTGGTACAGCGTGAAAGGATTCATTGAACTCACACACTTGATGTTCGGGAATAGAATCGAGCACAAAAATAGCGGCACACCTTAAGGGGTGCAGCTGTAGCAGCTTTTGGGTATATGCAGAGACCTTGCGGTGTTGTAGGGCGAAGTAGGCAAGCGTATCTAAAGGGCCGCGGTCAATAAAAACAGGTCTGCTACGAGGACTGTATACTGCTTGGGACAATACGCTTTCGAGTTTCTCAAAGTACCGTTTTGCCACCTTGTCTTGAAAATCCAATCGTTGCCAAGGGAGGTCATCGCCCTGCAAGCGGGCTTCTTCAATAATTTCTCGTGCCGATTCGGTAACAACAATATGACCACTGGTTTGCAATTTACGCAGCAGCGTCGATTTTCCCGACATAGGCGCGCCGATAATGGCGAAGATTTTGAGGTTTTTTTCTTGGGCTAGACGGTTGAGATAGCCGCCGGGAGTGGGCGCAATTTCTATTTTGTGTTGTGCAATTGTATGGGAGTGAGTAGCACATGCAGTAGGCAACAACAGGTTAAAGAAAAGCAAATTGCGGGCATGCAATAACATGCTTTGTCTGATCTTTGTCACTGTAGACTCAGCGTCGCATGAGTGGTTGGGCGATCTGTTGTGCTGCATGCCCCTATCTTACAACATAGGCGAGTGGTTGTGGTCAACAGTGAGTTTTGTTTAAAAGGTGTTATCAAACCTGCTTTTTGTTGTTTTATCGCAGCTCATTGAAGTGTTGCCCAATACACTTTTCTAGGCTTGACTGGGTGGGGTGGTAATAGCGTGTGCCTTGAGTTGAATTTCCTATCTCTTTCTTGCTTGGTGCGCACTTTCATATGACAATTACAGCAATGGGGATTGCTGTTGAGAAACAACAGGTGGCACCATTGCTGATGAAGATTTTGAAAAAATAGATATTCGTTGTGGCACAGGGGATTCTGCTCATTGACAAACCTGCGGGGCCTTCCTCTTTTTCTGTTGTGGCGCAGGTGCGTAAAACCCTAGGCGTGCGGCGTGTGGGTCATGCCGGCACGCTAGACCCTTTGGCCAGCGGTCTGTTGGTGGTGTTGGTGGGGGCCTATACCCGTTTGAGCGACCTGCTGTTGGGGTGTGATAAAACCTACGAGGCCTGCATTGCCTTTGGTGCAAGCACACAAACCGATGATGCTGAAGGGCAGGTGTTGCAGCAAGCAGACGCGAGTCATCTCAATGGGCGGATCATTGAGGAGACTTGCCGGGGGTTTGTGGGGGATATTGAGCAGATACCCCCTGCTTACAGTGCCATTCATGTCAACGGGAAACGGGCCTATGAGCGTGTGCGCAAGGGTCAGACGGTGCAGCTGCCTGCGCGCAAGGTGCGGATTGATGCCTTGCAACTGCTTGCCTGGCAGCCTCCCCATGCCACTGTGCGCGTGCACTGCAGCAAGGGGACCTACATTCGTGCCCTGGCCAGAGACGTGGGCAAAGCTGTTGGTGTGCCGGCCCATTTGGCGGGGTTGCGGCGCACGCACAGTGGTTGTTATGCTTTGGCAGATGCCCTGTGTGGCAGCGACTTGTCTCAAGCCCCCGCGTTGTTGCAGGCCATGCTGACTGGCGTGGAGGCTGTACCTGGTTTGCCACAGGTTGCTGTTTGTGAGCGTGAAGCCAACGAACTGCGGTATGGACGCAGTATCATGAAACCAGACGGGCCTTTGCGGCAAGATTCAGTCGTTTCCCAGAACCTTGCAACAGGCAACACATCACGTCAGGAGCGTGCGCAGTGTCAGCACCTTGCCGTAGCCCATTGCAACAATACACTTGTGGCACTGGTACGACCAAGCGATGATCGATGGCTGCCCGCACGTGTGTTTACAGTCAGTTGACCCTCTAATCCACTCGCCTCGTTGCATGGAACTACTAAAATTTCATTTAATAAGGTGTTTCTCAGAGTTTCCGTCCTCGAAATGAACAACAAACTCGTCGTTGCCTATCCAGGAGATCCATTTTGGATCCGTTTTTTCGAATGTGTAACTTGCCGTTGAGCTATTGCTGTTCGCATAGATGGGCTTACCACCCTTGCTAGTTACCATAACTTGGTCTTTGTATAGCAGCGCAAGCTTCTTCTTATCTTTGGAGGGTTGACAGTTGATAGGTAGTGTTGTGTGGTCAGTGCCTGGCTGAAAATCCTTAGAGGCGTTACCTTCGTGATCGAAGACAGCAAATCCATTATTTGTCTGTGCAACGATCAATGTACCTGTTACTGCAAGTATCCTTTGCACCTGGTTTTCGTCTAAGACTACATCTTTTAAG
>JBCCES010000110.1:0-5111 GCA_039030115.1 Myxococcota bacterium | reverse complement strand
GAGCCTGAAAGAGACTGTACGCACATGCGTTAGGAACTTCCGGTGGAAGTTCCGGCAGCGAGCAGAGGCGAGCCCTTGCCGGCGAGCCTAAGAGAGAGTGTACGCACATGCGTTCGGATAACATAGGCTTTTAGCGATTTATGTTGAGTTGGTGGTTGGTTCTTTTTGCAGGTAATTGCTGCGAAACGTGTTGCGATGTCTGCGTTCTAATAAACTTGTCTGTTGAGGAGTTTGTTTGCCCAAGGGCCATAAAAAGGAGCCTCTAGGCCGTTGTGTGAGTGTCTCTACGGGGAGAGGATGTTTTTGGACACTCACAGCTGGCAAATTGAAAGCTTTTTGCAAAACAATGGCATGTTGATGAGCATGCTGTAAAACAGATTTTTCCCATTCGGAATCGTTCTGAAAAACATGATATTGCAGAATGGCTGCCGTTCCACCTGCACCTCTTTGCAGTTGCCAAACGCCGACAACTTTTCCCCATTCCACAATCACACCTGCCGAATTAGTGGGGGTAGAATAAACCCATGGTTCCCATTTTTTATCTAAAAAAAACTTTTTATCTTGCCAGCCTAGGGTATAAGGGTCCCAGGGGGGTAAAAACACAATATCTTCGCAATCTTCTGGTTTGTTATCTGGGTTGCGCAGGGTGTCGCTGACCCCTGCAAACAATTGTTGTTGATTGGAGATGCGAAACCAAACAAGGTATCGTTGTAACTTTTGTAACGCTTGTTTCACAATTTTTAAATCCAAGCCTGTCCAATAAGCGATGTCTTGTTCAGTTGCAGGTCCGTAACACTTGAGGTAGAGGCGAATCATTCGTGCCTGGGCAGAAGCAGACCTTGCCCGTGACGTGGGTATTTTGGGAAACCACTCGTTCATGAGGCCATAGGCAAATTGATTGCTTTGAGGTCCCTTTGTGCTGGTACGTAACAACACGCCCATGTCACATAATTTGCGCAAGATTAAACCAGCTAAATCTCCTTGAGGACGTTGAGATGCTTTTGGGTAAAGCATCCGTAAAATCTCTTGGGCTTGCAGGCAGTGACCGTCCCAAGACTGTTTTTCGAGGACATTTGCGCAGTTTTCCAATGTACGATGAGACATATTGTGTTGGTGTAAGTAAGCCATGCCTGCGTCTTTCAAAACAGGCTTCAGAGCCTGAAAGTAAGTGGGATAATCCCGTGCGGATAAAACAAACAATGCTGCCCGAAATGCTCCGGCCCTCACCAGAAGTTTATCAGTAGCAATGGCTTCTTCGATGTCTGTAAAATGGACAGTTTTTCTGCGAGCGAGCAAGGCTAAGTGGCATAAAGGGTTTGTACCTGCAAATCCAGGTCTGGCAGCGATGGCTTGCACCAAAGTTTCTGTGTCACTGAATGAGTTGACTTGCATGTGGCGATGCTGCCTCAGTTGCTTATCGTCCACATGAATTGGTCTGGAGACGCTCACGGTTCCTCCTGGGTTTTTAAGAAAACGTTTTTGATATGTTATGCGTTTCATTGGAATCAGGCAATAGCAGAAAGGCAACTAATATACCGATTTCATAAAGTACGATAAAGGGAAATGCTACTAGAATTTGTGTCAATGGATCAGGAGGAGTTAGTATAGCTCCCAATACAAAAGCTGCGACAATCACATGTCGTCTGCAATGTCTTAATGTTTTTATGTCGACAAGCCCGGTAGCAATCAATGTAAAGATCACAACGGGTGTTTCGCATAAAACAGCACAAACCAAAATCGTATTTGCAGCAAATCCAAAGAGGCTGTCTAGAGAATAAGCTCCTTGAATGTGAGAGGGTAGAGTGTTTGTTAAAGCAGACAACACCAATGGTAATCCCCAAAAATAGCCTGCAGCGGCTCCCAACACGGCGCATAGAGAGCTTGCTGTTGTAAAGGCAACACATAGCTGTTTTTCATGGCGGTATAATCCCGGTGCTACAAACTGCCATAGTTGGTACAACACCCAAGGGGTGGCTAGTAAGAAACCTCCTAGGATGGCTACTTTTAATTGAGTCAGTATATACTCGTGAACCGACAACACCACCAATTGATCGCCGGAGTGCAGTATGTTCTGTAATGGATACGTTAAAAGTGCTAGCAATCGGTGGGAGGCGAACCCACACAAAATTGTACATGCTAAAATGCCCAAGATACTGCGCCACAGAAAACGTCTGAGATCATGGATATGCTGCGTTAAATTCTGGGGTTGGGCGTCCATATTGATATGCTAAATGAACAAGTGGATCTACACAAAAAATTGACATTATGAGTAAATGTGGCATACTATGACTGTTTCTATTTTGTTGTAGTTTCATGCAAAGTGGTAGGTAATATGGCGTTTTCTCCTAAGCAACTGGAAAATTTAGAGCAACTGAGTGACTCAAGGGATGAATTGGGGCCTGGTGGAGCAGAGGAGCAAGTAGGTGTTGATAAGGATCCCGTAGATCCTTTAGTTTGGCGTTTAAAGCTCATTGAGCGTGCGGCAGTGCGGGTAAAAAAACTGCACAATGCAAAGTTGGATACACAGGTTCCTTATCAGATTGGAGAGCTTGTGTTTGACGATAAAGCAAAACGGTTTGCGCGTGTACAAAATGTCTGTTTAAAAAGTTTATCTCTCCATTTTTTATCTGGAGGACAAGAAGATTATAAAGTCTTTCAGAAACCTCGTGGCGGTAAAACATTACCATCCGTTGTGCATCCTCTTCCTTCCGTTTCTGGTCAGTCTGTTCAAAAACTTCCAAGTAGAATAGCCGCAGCGACTATTACCAAGGGCAAACCTGTTCAAAAGGCTTCGAGTCGTGGCCAACGGGCTAAGGGAGGCTTGCAGTGCAAGACTCGGCAGCGACGAGGAGGCAAGCAGCTGGGCTGTGACCTGGTTAACGAAACGGGGGCAAGCGCAGCAGTTTTGAAACAGCCTCGTGTGAAAAACAGAAAGCTCTCTTTAAATCGTGACAAAAAAATTGCGGTTGCAGAAAGAATCGCTGCAAACCAAGAAGCACCTATGACGCTTTCTTCCGTGAAACAACGAGATGATTATATTCGAGCCCATTACCTCAAGATGGGCAATAAAGAGTTGGCTCGTCATACGGGCTTATCTGAGCATACCATTCGCCGCAAATTAGGTGAGTGGAGTCTTCGTCGACCGACCGCTTAGTTCTGTTTTTTTGAGGTAAGTCAATAGTGTTGGAACGTTCTCCTTGTGGTTTGGATACGACATCTTGCACCGTGCAAGGGATTCATGCCCATTGTGCAAAAGATGCCGGCACAGTCCGTCTGGCCATTATTTTGGCCATGACATTTACCTATATGTTCATTGAAGCGGTGGGCGGGTGGCTCAGCGGCTCTCTCTCTTTGCTGGCCGATGCCAGCCATATGTTGTCGGATTCTCTCGTTTTGATTCTCTCTTTGGTCGCTAGCTGCATGGCGCGACGCACTCCTAACTTGCGTTACAGTTTTGGTTATCATCGTTGTGAAGTACTAGCGGCATTTGTCAGTGGGTTATTGCTGCTCTCTTTGGCAGGTTCCATTTTTGTGCATGCTCTTCAGAGATTTTCTGAAACAAACGTGCCACAAACCGACATCATGGTTTCTGTTGCACTTGGTGGTTTAGTAGTGAATGCCATTGGTTTGATGCTTTTGCACTCCGGTCGGCAAAAAAACCTGAACTTGCGAGCTGCTTGGCTGCATTTGTTGGGAGATTTGTTGGGTAGTGTCATGGTGTTGGTATCGGGTTTTGTTGTGGCTGTGACAAATTGGCATTGGGTAGATCCTGTGGCTTCTATCTTCCTATCACTTCTCGTAGCCTTCTATTCGATTTCGTTGGTGCGCGAGGCATTGGGTGTACTGATGGAGTCGGCCCCGCGAGGAATGGATATGCAGGCTGTGCATCAAGAAGTTTTACAGTTGTCGGGAACTGCAGCCATTCATCAATTACATGTTTGGTCCATTAGTCGAGGCATTATAGCTGCATCTGCTCATGTAGTGGCGCACCCTGATTGTGATCGACAAAGTCTATTGAGCCAAATCCACCAGCTATTGAAAGAACGTTTTGGAATTTGCTATGCCACGGTGCAAGTGGAAGTAAAACAAGACATGCCTGCGAAAAATTAAGGTTTTGGTGTATACTAGTTTTTTATGAATATTCGCAATCTTGCCATTATTGCCCACGTTGATCATGGCAAAACAACTTTGATCGACGGTTTGTTAGGTCAAGCAGGTGTGTTTTCTCAGCATCGTGAAGTGAGCGATCGGGTCATGGATAGCGGTGATTTGGAAAAGGAGCGCGGCATTACCATCACGGCAAAAAACGCTGCGTTCACCTGGAAAGACTCTTTGATAAATGTTGTTGACACCCCCGGGCATGCAGATTTTGGCAGTGAGGTAGAGCGGGCACTGTTTATGGTGGATGGTGCATTTTTACTGGTAGATGCTGCAGAAGGGCCCTTACCTCAAACACGTTTTGTATTAAACAAGGCACTGCAGCAAGGGATTCGTTTGGCTGTTGTCATCAACAAAGTGGATCGACCCGATGCCCGCATTCAAGAGGTAGAAGAACAGGTTTTGGAGCTATTTTACGATCTGGCAAGCGACGAAGAGCAGGTGAATTATCCCACTGTATATGCCAGTGCAAAGGAGGGTTGGGCCAGTATGGATCCCAAAAAACGAGGCCAAAATTTATCGCCTTTGCTGGACTTAATTATCGATCATATGCCTTCTCCACGTGTGCAACAGGAGGCCCCTTTTCACATGCTGGTTGCTGATCGCCGCTACGACTCTTTTGTGGGGCACATTGCTGTGGGTCGTGTGGAGGCGGGTAGCATTCAAGAAGGTCAGCAAATGCAGTTAGTGGGCGCTTCCAATGAGACAAAGCCATTTGCTGTATCTGCACTGCAGCAGATTTGGGGACTTTCCACGAAACGAGTCAAAGAGCTGTCGGCAGGCAACATTGCCCTTGTTGCGGGAGTAGAAAACCCGCAAATTGGTGATGTCATCCAGGTGTGCGATGGGCCTCACATTGCAAGGAGCTTGCATGTAGATCCCCCGGCGGTTTCTGTGCGTGTGAGTGTCAATACCTGTCCGTTGGCGGGTAGAGAGGGTACCTATTTAACCAG
>JBCCES010000109.1:0-5201 GCA_039030115.1 Myxococcota bacterium | reverse complement strand
TTGTTAGACTTGTGGTGGCCGCGAATTTGAATGCCCTTAATGGGCTTAGTTATGATAGCAGAAGCCTTTTGTTTGGGGCATGGAAGGTCGTTTGGTCGTGGGTGGTGTTGCTGACCTGGCCGGTGTTGTAATGTATAGCAGCACCGAAGCCGCCGGGCCAAAAAACGGATGAAGCCAGTGCATGAAGATGAAGACAAGCAAGGCGACAAGGTAAATGGGGTCGGGAAGAGTGCTGTGTGTAAAAGGTTTGCCAGTTTAGAGCCGGATGTCTGTTTGTAACATGCTGAACATGTCTTGCTTGCTCATTGCTTGACTGTTGTTCCGTCGGGCAAACGCCCTAGGTGTCGCACTCAGCATGTTCCGTGTGGCACCCAACCCGTGCAACTTGGACCCCACTTGGCCTCTGGGGAGCTATTGTTATCGGCATAGTCTCCTAGATTGCTTGTCTTACCGTGCGGTGTCTTGTCTGGCTCGCAATAAGTTGTTGCATCGTAGGCATTGGTGGATAGCGGTGCAACACACTCGTTTGTGAGCGCGGCATTTGTGTAACATGCATGCATACATGTGTAAGACGCCATCTCTATGCCAATTACGCTTGCCAATAACTCGCAGGTGCGTAGTACGCAAGTATGCAATGTTACACTAAGTTTTGTTGGCAAAATTGCAACATGGGGTAAGAAGCCGCTAAAACACCGTATAAGGGTTGTTGAATTTGAAAACCTGTTTTTTGAAACAGGTATTACTGAAACAGCTCCTTTACCTTATCTAAAAAACCCTTATCGCATGATACGTTATCTTCGCCGCAAGCATGCGCATAAGCTGCCAATAGCTCACGCTGTTTTTTGTTGACATGCTTGGGCACTTTTAATGCTACCTGCACCAGTTGATCTCCCCGCCCTCCTCTTCTTTCTAAGGCAGGAAACCCTTTGCCGCGCAACCGAAAAACTGTTGCGGGTTGTGTACCTGCCGGCACAGTCATCGACACCTTTCCCTCTAGGGTTGGCACCTCTATTTTGGCCCCTAACACTGCCTGGGCATAAGAGATAGAGGTTTCACACAGCAGATCTCTTCCTTGTCGCACAAAGCCCTCTAGCTCTTGCACATGCACAGCTACATACAGATCTCCGCGTGGGGCGCCTGGCGGGCCGGCTGAACCCTCACCGTGCACCCGCAACATGGTGCCATCTTCGATACCGGCCGGAATCCGAATGTTAAAGTTGCGGGGTTTACTTTGCCGCCCCTGGCCTCGGCAGCTTTTGCAAGGATTTGGGATAATATATCCTCTGCCGTCGCAGGCTGAGCACTCCTGCACCATTGCCAAAAATCCTCGCACCAGGCGTACCTCGCCGCGCCCTTGACATGCTGTGCACTTGCGCAGCTTTGTTCCTGGTGCCGCTGCCGAGCCGTTGCAGATTTCGCAAACCTCGAGGCGCTGAAACGTTACATCTTTGCGCAATCCGGTAACCACCTCTTGCAAGCTAATCGTGACACGGTGTCGCACATTGGGCCCTTGCCGCGATGAGGCTGTGTGGCTTGAGTGCCCGCCGCCAAAAGCATCTCCAAACAGATCGCTAAAGATCTCTTCAACATGCTGCGCCGCCTGCTCATGCCTGCCTCCAATCGGCTCCTCTTGACCAAAGCGATCGTAATGAGCCCGCTTTTGTGGATCAGATAATACGGTGTGGGCACGAGACACCTGTTTAAAGCGCGCCTCTGTCTGTTTGTCTCCTCTGTTTTTGTCGGGGTGCAATTCGTGTGCCAACTTGCGATATGCTCGCTTGATTTCATCTGCGCTGGCGGAGCGTGAAACCCCCAACACCTTATAATAATCTAACTGCTCTGCCATTACACAACTAAAAAAAGCACCTTACGCCAAGAAACCCCGGCGAGATTGTTACATTTTTAAACCCGTCATCTGTGGGGAAAACAAACACAATATCGATTCCTACGTCGGCAGCAACATAATCGTTAAATGGAATCAGCATGCCTACGGGGGTGGTTAGGTGAATCTCCATGGCCGAGTCATTTGGCCAAAAAAAGTCCATAATTGTCCCTACATAGGGCAGCACATAGCCGCCATCAAACAGATACTCAAACCCTAAACCAAATCCCCCCGATGCGTTGATTTCGTCTTCAACAATGGGTTGGTTGAGTTTTCCCCTTAAAATAATCTCCCAGCCGTCGTCGACAAAAAACCCCAACTGCGGGGTCATTTCAAACATCATGGTAAAGTTGCCCTGACGGTTGATTGTCATCGGAAACTTCACCTGCCCCCCCAACTCAATGGTACCGGCAAACGGCTGTAGTCGGTCGTACCCCCAAGCGGGGCCGGCCATCGTGGCCAACAAATAGCAACAGCAAAATGCCTTTGTCACAACGCCATATCGGCTACGGCACGCTGTTTTTTGTGTCTGTTTTTCCATAACCCTATTTTGCGGGCCGAGCCTTACCGGCCTCTACCAATAAACCAACTCAACTGCTGCAATTTCCAGCACAGCAACATGCTACGACAAATCCCCCGCATGCTCTTGCAGATATTGCGCCACCCCTTGGGTGGTTGGCTGCATAGCCGCTTTTCCTTGTGTCCAACCGGCTGGGCACACCTCGCCGTTTTTTTCGGTAAACTGAAGCGCATCTACCATTCGCAAAGACTCTTGCACGTTGCGCCCCAAAGGCAGGTCGTTGAACGTGGCGTGCCGCACCACCCCCTCTTTGTCAATGAGAAACGTTGCTCGCAAGGCTACCGACTCATCGATCAGCACACCATAATCGCGCGAAATCTCTTTGGTAATGTCTGCCACCAAAGGAAACCTCACCTCTCCAATGCCCCCTTGCTTGAGGGGCGTTTGTCGCCACGCCAGGTGGCTAAACTTGGAGTCTACCGACACCCCAATAAGCTGAACATCTCGCTGCTCAAATGCCTCTGCCTGATTCGAAAACGCAATAATTTCCGACGGACACACAAACGTGAAATCAAGCGGGTAAAAAAAGAGCAACACATATTTGTTGTTTCGAAAACTTGCCAACTCGATTTCACCAAAATCGCCGTTTGGCAACACAGCCTCTGCCCGAAAATCGGGAGCCGGTTTTTGTATGAGAGTGTACATCACAAAATCCCCCTTCTATGATTGCCATAGAGTCTTTCAGCCCCACACCCTTGCGCAGGCACCCACTCCTTTGGCCAATCTACTAGCTGTTATTATACCCACCCAGCACATTTTGTAAAGCCTCTGTATAAACCCCCCCTTTTCAGGCCAATTAGAGTCATCTTTTTTTCACAAGCCCCTGTCGCAGGGCAACCGTCAGGTCCGATAGGGCCCGGATTCGATGACAAACTTGATATTTACGCATATCTTGTGATACTTTGCTGGCAAACAACAGGGGGGCACAAAAACCGTGCTGAGAGGTGGCTGGTAGCCACGACCCTTAAGACCGGATCTCGATTATGCGGGCGGCGGGAGTTGAAGATGGTTCAAAATGATTCGGCGTTTCAGCCTCTAAATGGGCTTGATTGGGCTGTGCTGGCAAGCATTGTTGCCGCCACATTGTTGGTTGTTATATGCAGTAAGCTGCGCTGCAAAGTAGCTGCTTCGGGCTTGAGCTCGCGTGAGCAGTTTGCGGATTATCTGCTCATGGGTCGCAGACTCACACTGCCGCTGTTTACAGCAACCCTTGTAGCAACTTGGTATGGAAACATTTTTGGTGTCACACAAAGCGCGTTTCAACACGGCATCTGTGTTTTTGTGACTCAGGGGATTTTTTGGTATCTTGCCTATCTTGTTTTCGCCTGCTTTATTGTCAACCGTTTAGACAGCACCCACGCCATGAGTTTACCCGATATAGTACGACAGTTTGCAGGAAAAGCCTCGGGGCGACTGGCCTCTATGTTTATTTTTTTTGATGTGCTACCGGTTGTCTACACCATTAGCTTGGGCTTTTTATTGTCGGTTTTTACCGGCTGGCCTCTCGCAATCTGCATGGCAGCAGGAACCCTGTTTGTGTGCATATATTGCGCTTTGGGTGGCGGGTTTGCTGCAGTTGTTTTGTCAGATGCTGTTCAATGTATAGTCATGTGCATTGCTGTGCTTGTTGTTGTGTTGTTTTCATGCATGCATGTAGGTCCTCCTTGGGTGCTGCTGCATAAGCTGCCCAAGAGCCATTTAACAATTTTGGGCAACCACTCTTTATCTGAAGCAGTCGTTTTTGGGGCCATAGCACTAAGCACGTTGGTAGACCCTAACTTTTATCAACGCTGTTTAGCCACACGCAACAAACAGGTAGCTCGACGAGGAATTCTTTTATCTATGGTCATTTGGTGCGGATTTGACATCTGCACAACCCTAGGAGGCTTATATGCTTTGGCTGTTTTGCCTCATGCTCAAGCGGGGCAGGCCTACCTTGTGTACGCGTTGCAAATACTACCTACAGGCTTGAGAGGTTTTTTTGTTGCAGGAATTTTGTGCTGCATTCTCTCTACACTAGACTCCTGCCTGTTTACAGCTTCGAGCACTCTCACATACGACTTGGGTCCTCAAGCTTGTCGTTTTCGAACAGACATCAGCCGTATTGCAATTTTTGTGGTGGGTATCTTATCGGTCTGTATCGGCCTAGCCTTTGACGGTTGCATACGGGCCGTTTGGAAAACATTTGGTTCTTACAGCGCCGCCTGTTTGTTGCCAGCTGTTTTGGCTAGCTACATTCGCCCCAAACAAATCAGCGATCGCAGTTTTATTGTGGGGTGTTGCTTGGGTGTTTTGACAATGACTTTGTGGAGGGCCTTCCCCTACTACAACCCATGGGCTCAGCTGGATAATTTTTATGCCGGAGTTGTTGCAACAAGCGTAGGGCTTTTAACAGACTCTATTTTTAGCTCCCCCACCAAGCATCCAACTACTGGCATGTAGCTCGTTCTTACAGTGGCTAGCGATTGCTGCCTGTTTTGCGCTTGAGTTCAGCTTTGAGTTGCGCAATACGTTTTGGGGATAGATGAGTGATTTCTATAACATCTTTGGTTGTCATGCCCTTGGTTAGCATTCCCTGGGCAGCTGTCTCTAAGCCCTCTTTTTTGCCCTCCTGCCGTCCCTCTACGCGCCCCTCTAAACGCCCTTCCACGCGCCCTTCTACGCGCCCTTCTACGCGCCCCTCTACGCGCCCCTCTAGACGCCCCTCTCGTTTTAACGCACTTGCCACAGTCATCGCAC
>JBCCES010000108.1:0-5201 GCA_039030115.1 Myxococcota bacterium | reverse complement strand
TACTGCGTTTGGCATAAAATGCGGCCACATGCAGGTCGTGTTTGACAAGGCGCTGCAACACCTGCTGCTTCATCTGCTGTGCCTGCTGTACGTGGGCGAGAGTAGAGCGCTGAGAGAAGTCTTGTAAAAAGGTCTGCAGGGCTTTCAGAGCACTTCGAGCAGCTACAGCATCTTTCAAATGGGGCCCGGGCAAGAGAAAAAATCCCTTGGGCATGGCCAAAAAAGTCGCTCGCCCCTGCCGAAAAGCCGCATAGCCAACCTGCTCATGCTGTGGATAAAAACGCACAAACAATTCGTAAGCATCTGCTGACTCTTGCCACTGCTTTTTGGCAAAATGGGCATCTGCAATACGCAAATCGCTTAAAGCAGCGTAGGGCGTATAAGGAAACTGTTGCTTAATCAGCTCAAATTTATCGATGGCCTTATCAAAACGTTTTTTTGCAAACAGAGCCTGAGCTTGAACAAAACGTTTGCGAGCATCTTGCAAAGAGAGACCTGTGCCATCATCTCGCGTGGGCTTGCTCGCACACGAAACCGCTGTTGAAACAGCAAGTAACGTGGCAAACAGACGCCTAATAAAAACTCCTCGATACATGCCAAAATAGAGATACAAGATCTTGTTGTGAGGGATTTCTCGTCCTCGTCATTTTTTTGTGAACGAAGATGAGCGTCAAGGCACAGCAGCGTCAGATTCTTATCGCAGATGAACAAAAAAATGACGAGGACGAGAAATCATACCCCGCTAGTTTGCTTTAGCCGCAGGAGCTTCACCAAGCTCCACCAGCTTTTTGTCCTGAATCAACTTTCTGATACCGCTGACGCTTTTTTGTGCATGAGAAAGCTTCCAAGCTTTGATTGTATCTCCCTCTCGCTTGCCCACCAGCATGTATGGAGTTCCATCCACCTTGGCAACCTTAATGCCAATCTCCATGTCTTTTTTGATAATGGCTTCATAATCTTTATCGTTATTGTTGTCGCTGAGATCCTTCTTAAAGGTGCTCAGGTTTCCACCCACTTTTTTAGATGCAATGAGCTTTTCGAACGTCTCCTTTTTTAGGCTGCGCTGGTTTTCGTACAACTCACCCAAAAACGGCCAAAACTTACCCTGTTTTTGCGCAGCAAGTGCTGCCTTTGCAGCAGGTTTAGCCTGCTTGTGAAAAGAGAGGGGAAAGTGCTTAAACACCACGTTGACCTTATCTTTCAACTGAGAATCCTTCATGATTTGATCCAGCAACGGATAGCCCCTTTTGCAAAATGGACATTGGATGTCGTGGTACACAACCACCGATACAGGTGCATCTTGTTTGCCCAAAATGGGGCTGGTGTAGGTTTTGTTGTTTTCCAGCTTTGTGACCAGAGGAATATCGTACGGCTTCTCTTGTGGCTTAGGAGGTTTGGGAAGTAGATCCTCAATTTTCTTTAGCCGCGCGTCCAAATCCGCAATGCGTTTTTCCAATTTGGCTGTCTGCTGACATCCCATCTGTTCGCAGCCCTGCGCTGCAAGCAAACCAGCGCAACCTAACCATGCCGCGATTCTTTTCATTTTTCTTCTTGTAGCAGTCTGTTGCATCTTCTATCTCCTTAAAGTGTATTTATAACCTAACTACGCTAGTTGGCCTTTTTACCCAAGTCCAACAATTTTTTGTCCTGGATCATCTTTTTGATACCGGCCAAGCTTCCTTGATTAACCTTCCAAGCTTGTACGGTGTCTCCCTCCCGTTTACCCACGTAAAAGTTAGGGGTTCCATTCACCTTGGCAACCTTAATGCCTATTTCCATGTCTTCTTTGATGATGGTTTCGTAGTTTTTGTCTTCGTCGATCAAAGCACGAATCAAGGAGATTTTGTTACCACCGATTTTGGGATCTTGAATCCACTTTTCGAAATTCGCCTTCGTTAAATTGCGTGTATTTTCATAGATTTTATCTGCAAACAACCAAAACTTACCCTGTTTGTGCGCAGCAATGGATGCTTTTGCAGCAGGCTTAGCTTGCTTATGAAAAGAGAGTGGGAAGTGTTTAAACACCACATTAACCCTGTCTTTGAGCTGCGGGTCGTTAATAATTTGCTTGAGCATCGGGTTGGAACGCTTACAAAACGGACACTGAAAATCGCTGTACACAATGACCGATACAGGCGCATCTTGCTTACCTAAAATGGGGCTGGTGTAGGTTTTGTTCTCTTCCAACTTTGTAACCAAAGGAATAGCGTAGGGTTTTTCTTGTGGTTTAGGAGGCTTTGGAAGCAGGCGTTCAATTTTTTGCAATCGCGAATCTAAGTCCGCAATGCGTTTTTCTAATTTAGCTGTCTGCTGACAACCCATCTGTTCGCAGCCCTGTGCCGCAAGCAAACCAGCGCAGCCCAGCCATGCCGCAACTCTTTTCATTTTCTGACTCATCACACCTCTTCCCATTGTTTTCTCCTTTTGCTTTGCCTTGGGCAAAAGGACCCACCTTTACACCCCACGCTTCTGCAGTTATTTTTATCAAACAGGTTTCTGACGCGCAACCCCTCGATCCAGATCATCTCTTCTTAAATACAAGGGCCTATTGCTCACGGAAATAAACTGCAGTTGCTAATTGTTGTTTTTATGAGGGGGTGACAGGGGCGTGAGCAAAAACAGACGGATGCACTGGGCCACCGCTTTGGCTCTTTTTGTCGGCTTTTTTTTAGTCAATGGATGCGGTCAACAGGCCAACCCATCAACAACACCGGGGCAACAGCTCACCGGCTCCATAAAATTAGACCCTTTAAGCGCGTTGAACGAATGTACCCAAAAAGGGCGATACACCAGCTGTTGGCATCGAGGAAACCACTGCGTGTGGTACGACAACATTTTGAATAACGAAACAAGAAGAAACGGACTATGCATGCTCAATTGTTCCAACTTGAAAAGCAAAGAAACCTGCAACAACAAGGAGATCTGGCACTGTGAATGGGACGTCATTAGCAAAAAATGCACGAGAAACAGATTCGAGACAAAAGAGGCATACGAACAAGACCTACTGAGTCAAAAAAATAGACGGTTGTGATTTTGCAAACAAGCAGGAACGTAACCGTTTCGATCTTTGCATTTTTATTCAAGAAAAAATGTGTTCGTTGGGATGACTAACGAAAACGGGTTTGCTTCAATAAAAAGATGAGAGCACACTGGCCCTCGATGATTCATGCACCAAACCTCAGCATCTTGTGGGGACAGCTTATTGTAGAAGAATTGGCGCGCTTACAATGCTGCCACATGTACATTGCTTCGGGCTCTCGCAACACTCCCCTCACATTGGCCGCAGCAAGGCACCCTGCCACACACCTCACCTTAGGATACGATGAGCGCAGTCTAGGATTTTGTGCTCTAGGCCACGCGCGTGCCACGGGCAACCCTGCTGTGATTATTGTTACGTCTGGAACCGCTGTGGCCAATCTGTTTCCTGCAATTATGGAGGCCTCGCAAGAGGGGATCCCTCTGCTCATTCTCACAGCAGACCGACCTGACTACTTGCGCCATAGCGGTGACAACCAAACGGTGGATCAAATCAAATGTTTTGGTGATACCGTCCGCTGGCACGCCAGTTTGCCCACGCCCAGCGATACAACTCCTGCCCGCAGCGTGCTGGTCACAATCGATAAAGCGGTAGCGCACGCTAACGGTTCACACGCCGGCCCTGTACACCTCAATGTTCCTTTTGCTAAACCTCTACATCCTGCTACCAAACCCTTTTCTCAACAGGTTTTAGCTGGTTTGTCGGCGTGGCAAAATCATCAAGCTCCCTTTACGCAATGTCTCCGTCCTACACAGCAGCACGATGAATCCCAACTGAAAACAATCGCCCACGCTCTCAACACTGCCTCCAACGGTCTGGTGATCTTGGGCGGCACAGCCTGTTTAAAGCAACCCACAATCGAATTACTCAATCGCCTACAATGGCCCCTGTTTGCCGACATGCCAAGCAGTGGTCGTTTTGTACAGCACCCTTGCCAAATCGCTCGTTTTGATCTGCTGTTAGATAGCTGCAATCTGTTAGAAAAATATAGACCAGACGTCGTACTGCAATTGGGACATCGGACCGTCTCTTCCCACCTGTATCATTTCTTGCAAAAGCGTGCGGGCAACACCCATATCTTGGTACAAGAGCAAGGTCTGCCCGTAGATGCCCATTTTGGCGTTACACATCGGCTGCAGGGAAACATCTGCACAGTTGTCGGCAACATGTTACAGCATGTACAGCCCCGCAAAACAGCAAGCCGGTGGCTTGCCCCTGTGCAACAGGCATCTAGTCAAATCCATGCATGCATCGACAACGTCTTGAGCCAACAAAAAAAGCTCACAGAACCTTTTATTGCTCGCTGCATCGCCCAGCATGCCGATGAAAATCGAGCTTTGTTTGTAGGCAATAGCATGCCTATTCGAGACATGACACGCTTTGCAACCACCTCACACGGTTTTGCACGGGTAGGCGCAAACCGTGGAGCAAGCGGCATCGACGGCATTGTGAGCACTGCTTGTGGGTTTTGCCAAGCGCTGCAGCTGCCCACAACCCTAGTTTTAGGGGACCTATCATTTTTGCACGACCTATCAGGACTGTCGCTGCTGTCACACGTGAAACACCCCATGACAATAGTTCTGGTCAACAACCAGGGAGGAGGCATTTTTGCCTTTTTACCCATCGCACAGCAAACAAAGCTTGTGTGTCAGAACGAATTATTCGCACAGTGTTGGCAAATGAAACACAACTTCAACCTAGGCAGCCTATGCCAAGCCTTCGGCGTGCAGCATCTGCAAGCAGCTACACCCCAAGATTTTGAACAGACCTACACACAAGCCCTGCAGCGCAAACAGCACACGGTTATCGAAGCGCAGGTGGATATGCAACACAATCTACAAGTGCAAAAGTGTATTCAACAAGCCGTCAAGCAGGCTGTCAAACTAGCATGAGAGAACTGCTCTCAGAGAGCAGTTGATTTATCGGCATGTTATCGGCACTTTATCGGCATCAAAATCTGTTTTTAGGGATTGGCACAACGGAAGTTCCAAGCGGGTTCACAATGGAGTGCACTCATAGCTGTCGTTGTTGCAAGCAGCGTGCACCTGCAATACCTCTCGCACCTGCCTGCCTGTGTTTGTGCGGCAAAGAAACAGCACGACATTGACCGCTTGAGCAATGAGATCCCTGGGCACATTCACGGCCACTTCGGCAATGAGAGACT
>JBCCES010000107.1:0-5211 GCA_039030115.1 Myxococcota bacterium | reverse complement strand
ATGGGTTGCTGCAGCTCGCTTTGTCCCGCAGCAAAGGTCACGCTGGGTGCTTGTACAGCAAGAGCCGGTGTTTGTTGCGTTGGCACAGCTCCCATTTGCATGCCGGTTTGAGAGGATGGCACTTGTGCGGGTCGCGATGCGATATAGGCGAGTAAATCCTTTTTCGTCACACGTCCCCCTTGCCCGCTGCCAGTAAGAGAGGCTAGCTCTTCTTCGGAGATGTGGTGTTCCCCCGCAATGCGACGCACAAGAGGCGAAATAAATCGATTGCTGTTTTGTTGCTGGGGAGTGGGTACTGGCGTTGCAGCAGGGGTTGGTGGAGCTGTTACGGTTTCGGTAGGGGGTTGCGCTACAGCGGGAGGGGCAGGTGTGGCTTGTGCAGCAGCAGTTTGTGTGGCAGGGGTTACTGTTTCTTTGTTTTGTCTTGTAGTAGAGGAGGAGGTAGCAGCGCACGCAGTGTCGTGCGCAGCACCGACGTGACCCAGTACGGTGTCAACGGCAACGGTTTCGCCTTCGGGCACCAGAATGTCTAACAGCACCCCGTCATGGGGAGCTGGAATTTCGGCTTCCACCTTGTCTGTAGAAATCAGAAGAAGGTTTTCATCTTTTTTAACCGGTTCTCCTGGAGCTTTGAGCCACTTAACCACTGTGCCTTCTGCAATGGACTCTCCCATTTTGGGC
Source organism: Myxococcota bacterium (assembly GCA_039030115.1). Taxonomy (GTDB): domain Bacteria; phylum Myxococcota; class UBA727; order UBA727; family JABDBI01; genus JBCCEX01. The sequence goes on along the minus strand of JBCCES010000107.1, from coordinate 4,530 downwards.
ATGAGCACTTCATATGCCATGGTACTTTTTCTCCCCGCAATCTATCGCGCGTGTTGTTTTCATTATAGAGGGAAAACTACCCACTAAACAAACCATGGATGGTTTGCAGCTTGTCTTGGGCTTGCTTGTCTTTTTGGCCCGCAAGGGATTTCAATTGTGTAATGGGTTTGTGCAACACCTTGTTCACAATGCGGTGGGCCGTGGTTTGAATTTTGCGTTGTTGATAAGGCGACAAAGGGCCTAACGATCGAATCAGCCGTTCGGCCTCTTTTTGTGCCAGTCCTGTGGCATTTTGTCGCAGTTGCTTCACAAGGGGAATCACTTGCCGTTGGCGTGCTTGCATCATAAACCGTTTAACCTCTTGCTGTATGAGTGCTTGGGCATGCGTTGCCTCTTGTCGACGCTTGTTTGAGGCTTGTTGTAGGTGTGTGTGTACGTGGTCCAAGTTGTGTAATTGTGTGTGTTTGCAAGAGGCCACTTGTGGCTCAACACTGCGTGGCACAGACAGGTCAATCACAATGAAAGGAGTGTTGTGGCAGGAGCGTTGTTGTCTGGAGGTTTGTAACATATTTGCTGTCAGAATGTTGCCCGTACAAGATGCCGACGAAACCAATACATCTGCATGAGCCAGCAGGTGTGGCAACTGCTGTAGCGGGTGAGGTTGTGCGTTGTGCCGTTTTGCCAACATTTTCGCTGCATCTTTACAGCGGTTGAGAATGTGCAATTGAACGCCTGCACGCTGTAAATAGGGGGCCACCAAGCTGCTGACTTTGCCAGCACCTACCAACAGGGCGGAACGGTTTTTCAGATCGCCTAGATTGTCTTTGGCAAGTTGCACGACTGCCGAGCCTAATCGAACGGCGTGTTGACCGATTTTTGTCTGCGTTCGAATGCACTTAGAGACGCAAAAAGCATGGGAGAAGATGTTGTGTAAATCTGAGTTGACTGCGCCTGCTTTGTGTGCAAGGCCGTAAGCTTGTTTGAGTTGACCCAAGATTTGGGGCTCGCCCACTGCCATGGAATCCAACGAAGCAGCCACACAAAACAGATGTTGCAGTGCCTTTTCTCCTTCAAATTGATACAACGCATCTTGCAGTGTAGCTAAAGAGATGTTGTGGGTGTGCGCTAAAAAGTGTGACAGCTTTTTTTGGATGTTTTGACTATGGGTGGCTGTGGCATAGATTTCTACACGATTGCATGTGCTGACAACAACAGCGTGTTCAATGCCGTTTTGTCGTAATTTTTGCAATGCCTGGGCAATGTCTTGATGCCGAAAAGCCAGACGCTCACGCAGTTCAATGGGCGCGCTGTGGTGGCTGAGGCCCACGCATACCAAACACAAGTGTTCTTGACAGGTCGTCTGGATCATGCTTTACAAGGTATCTCAAAGCAAGCCTACCACAAAAACAGTGTTTTCAGTTGTTCTTGACACTCCATACAAGAAATCTCAGACTATTTGCAGCTTTTGTCCGTTGGGTTTGTTGCTGTTTGGTGCGAGGTTGCTTGATTTGGGGGACGATGGGAGAGGTTGTACAATATCGATTGTGGAAGAGTGTATCTTCTGAGGGTGCGTGCGTGTTCTATTTGACCTGCCACTTTTTTTGGCAGTGGCTAGCTGTTCTGTGTCTAGGTGTAGCTTCGTTGACAGCTCATGCAGGTAATATGTCAGGAGGGCCTCCTGCAAATGCATCGAGTGCTGCTGAGCCTTCTGGCTCAGGGTCTGCGTCGGCTGCACCTTCATCTGGTGCGCCTGCAATCTCGCAGGGGCAGGGCTCTTATGTGCTGAAAATGTGTCAGCACATTCCCGAGTTTTCTTTATCTCAAGTTGTGCAGCGGGCTTTACAGCAAGATGCATCCATTCAGTTGTCACGCGAGCAGGTGAAGCAACAGCAAGCCCAGTATCGGATCAATTGGGCAGCTTTGCTGCCTAAGTTGTCTGTGATGGCCCAACACACAAGCAATGTTCCTCAAGCATCGTCCGGTTCTGAGGCAGCAAATCCAGCTGCACAAGCTCAGTTGTATGAGCAAGTCGCTAAATTATCGGATCAAGCAGGAGATACCCAAGCAGCTGCCGGTCTGCGGCAAGCAGCCGAGGCTGTACAAGCCCAGGCTACACAAAGTGCTGGGGCCTCCTCTTTTGGTGTGATGCCCGATCAAAAGGTGGATACAGCTTTTACCATCTCTGTTCCCCTCTTTCATCCGGCTGCTTTGATTCAGTTGCGTTCCGGAAAACTCAACGTTCGGTCGGCCCAAAATCGCTTACAACACACCCGATCTTCAACGTTATTAAGTGCTGTGCAGGGCTTTTATGCTGTTGAAACACAGCAGCAGCAACTTCGTCAAGCCCAAGCGTTTGTCGATACGGCACAAGCTCACCAAACGTTTGTACAAGAGCGTGTGCATCGTGGCTTGCGCAAGGCGGTAGAACTCACCCGAGCTCAACTGCAGCTACAGCAAGCTTTGCAAGCATTGCGGCAGGCTCAACTAAACCATCAATTTGCTGTAGGGGCTTTGGGCATGTTGCTGGGGGAAGATTGCTTTTTTCATGTTCGCAAGCCCTCGTCGTCTCTGTTGAAGCCCGATCACACGCCACCACTGCAAGAAGTGGTGCAGCGATCGCTGCAGTCGCGTTTAGATTTGCGGGCAAAGCACATGGCCGTCAAGTCCATCCGTGCAACCTATCAAAGTGCGAGTTTTTTGTTTTTGCCACTGGTAGAGTTTGCTAGTCAAACGCGTTATAGCCATGCAGATCCAGTCTCTTCTGCAGATCCTTGGTCCACCTCTTTGTCTATCAAAAGCACATGGTCACTGTTTGAGGGTGGTCGGCGCTTTGCGCAGTGGAGTCAAGCGAGCTCTTTATTACGTAGTGAACGCATTGGTGCCCATTTGTTGCAACGGCAGGTGCAGGGGCAGGCTCGCGCTGCTGTGCACGAATTGCAAACCAGACGTCAACAGGTAAACACGCTGGAGACGAGCTTGGAGCTGGCAAAGCAGTTGCAAGAAGATACTCGGATTTTATACCGGCAAGGCTCCGATGCGGTGACCAGTACGGATATGATCAATGCCAATTACAAGGTGTTTGAAGCACAAACACAGCTGCACAGCATGCAAGCGCAACTGCAAGTGGCTTGGGTCAAGCTATTGCATGTGCAAGGATTGTTGAAACCGGCTGTATTTGCACAATAGGTCGTGCCTGTTTTCAACATGCATCTATGTTTGGGGCTGTTCAAGAAGATCTTCTTGCGCAACAAATGGTGAGTTAAATACCCAAATTGATATGAAAGGGGCAAACTGTTCAAGCTGTCACTGGGAATGTCTAAGTCGTTTTATTTGTTATATGAAATAGGGGGTTGGTTGTGCCGTGTCAAGAGCATAAAAAAAGCCCTGGCGAACCTGCTGTGGCCCGCCAGAGCTGTAGGGTACTGCATCGGAAGGGCAGTACGCTCGTGGTTTTTTACTTGCCTGTTTTTGCCTTAGGCTTAGTCGGTTTGCGCACCTTGTGCTTGCAGAAGGGTGTTTTTACACAGGCGTCTTTGTCGTCGTTGTGTTGGCTACAAACGGTTTGCATGGTTTCAAACGCCTTGTTAGCGTCTTTGACGTCGCATGTGGGGTGGTCTTGCTTGACGTAATTACACAAATGTTGACCTGTTTGGTGGGAAGTGGTTGCATGGGTTTTTGCAATGATCGAACGTGCTTCGCAAGCCCGTTGAGGATCTTGCTCAAAGGGTTGCCCCGATTTTGACAAGTCCAGCAGATCTTTGCAGTGTGTATCTAGGTCTGCAGGCATTCGCCCTGTCGCCTCACATGGACCAGCTCCTACGACACCACCACCACCACCACCTGCTGCTACATAACCATGCCAGGTGCATATGGTATGATAGCCGGTTTCTACTGACAGCAGTGTTTTGCAAGTATTTTGATTATTCGCTGCATTACCGTTATTTCTTACACCCAGCAGTGCGCACAGAGCGTTACCAGTTTTTCCTTTTGTGACATCGGTATTTACCACGCAATCTTCTTTGACTGCTTTGGTGTATTCAAACAGCTGCTCGTCACCAATTTTGGCTTCGCATTGGCTCTGCTGTGTTTTTGCATTGCTCAACAGTTTGCCGTTGCTGTCAACAATAAGGCTTTTTGCATAAGCTTCTGGCGACAGTTTGGGCACGCAGGCATTGTGAAGATGCTCGTTTTCTGCCTGTAGTTTCTTGAGTTTCGCACTCTCTCTTTTTAACTGTTCGCTCTCTTCTTGCAGCTTTTTGTCTTGCTGGGCCGCTTGCTGATCTTTCTCTTCTACAGCACGCGAGCCTTTGTAGTAACAAAACGCGTCGGGCTGCTGCGCAGACTGTTCGACAGACGCATTGTCGTCTTCTAAATCGGCTGTTTCATTCTCTCCACCTTCAGTTTGCACAGGCACGATGGGCTCAAAGCGTTCATCGAGAGCACAAATGGGGTCTTGCCCACACTCTGCTGCCGTTTTTGCAAAACATTCTTGTGTGTCTTGCAGGCGCACGCAAGTGCCTTGCGGTTGCT
>JBCCES010000106.1:0-5234 GCA_039030115.1 Myxococcota bacterium | reverse complement strand
CGAATATAAATGCGATTGCTGTGAGAATGATCGCCCCCAGGCCGAGAAAATAAGTTGTTGTGATAAGAGGATCAATCCCCTTTGCCCACTTGCCGGCCAACACAGCATTTATTGCAAGGAACGCAAACCCGGCAGAGATGAATAGCACGCCTGTTACGGTTGAACCCTCTGCAAGTATTTTGTCAAACCCAATTACAAGAGAGATCCCAAAAATGCTGAGCAAAAGCCCGAGAACTCCTACAAAATGAAACGGCTCGGCTCTAAGGATCAGCACTAGCAGGACAAATGTGAACAGTGGCTGCATAGTGACCAACACAGAGGCAAGCCCAACGCTTATGTGCTCCTGTCCAAAGCCAAGAAAAATCCATAAAAGTGCAATACCAAGCACAGCGAACACTATAAATCGACTGATGTACTTAAAATGCCCGATCAAATCTTTACGCATTATCAAGGCCGCAATAAATATCACCGCAAATGCCGTAAGCGCGCGCCCTGCCATAACAACAATAGGTGAAACAGTACCCTCGTTGACTTTTATGAACAAGATTGCTGTTGCCCAAATAAACGCTACTGAGAGAAGAACTATGAAGTTTTTTATCATGACTTTTTTAAGATTTCACTTTTCTGACCTTTGCCCAGTTTACGAGATACACTCCGCCGATAATTGCCACAACACCTATGATTTGTGAGAAAACGACTTTTTCATGCAAAAGCAGATACCCTGCCAGCATACCAAAAATTGGGATGAAATAGAAGATGAAGGAGGAGAAATAAGTACCTTCTCTATGGAGGATAAAGTAATAGCCAAAGTAGCCAGCCCCTGTGCAGAACAGCCCAAGCGCAAGCTCACTTGCGATTGTAGCTTCAGTCCACGGGAGCGTCATAGGGCTTTCAAAAGTGAAAGCGAGTGCGCCAAGAATAATCGAGGCGAAAAATAGAAACCAGGTAGAAGTAATCACAGGGTCTATGTCTTTTGCCCACTTGCCGACAATTATGCCGTTAATTGTAAAGGACACAAAACCGCCGAAAATAAGCAGAACTCCTTTAAGTGTTGCCCCGCCATCCATAATTTTACTGATGCCGATCACAAGCATAATGCCGAAAGCGCCAATAAGAAGCCCCGCTGTGCCTAAGATACTAAACGGCTCTTCGCGAAGTATAAAAACCAGGATCACAAATGTGAGAAGAGGAGTTGTGGTCACAATTACAGACGCAACACCTGCTGAAACGTATTCCTGCCCAAATGCAAGACCAATCCAGATCGCTGTTATGCCAAGAAGTGCAAAGACAAAAAATTTCCACCAGTCTTTTGTGTAGCTAAGTAAATCTTTTTTGAGTATTAGTGATGCAGCAAACAGTGCAAAGAATGCGATAATCGCTCTTCCAAACATAATTGTGATGGGTGTAATGGTGCGCTCTTCAATTTTAAGAAAAATAAATGTGAAAGCCCAAAAAGCTGCAACAACCAGAAGTACTGTGACGTTTATAACCATCTCTATCCCTTTTTGAACTTTACTCTATTTATCAGATAAACGCCAAGGAAGACAATCAGGATACCGGCCACTTGTGTAAATGTGATGCTCTCCTTAAAGACAAGAAATCCACCAACAACACCTACAATCGGCATTAAATAAAATGTCATCGAGGAAAAAAATGGGCCTGCTTTATTAAGGAGCCAGTAATAAACCACAAACCCGCTCGCAAAACTAAATACACCCATCACTATCTCAGCTGCAATGTTTGTTTCAGTCAATTTTGTATCAAGCGGACTTTCAAATATAAATGCGATTATCCAGAGCAGTACTGTAGCAAACCCGGTGTAATACGCGCTTGAAGCTATTGGGTCAGCGTTAGTTGCAAGCCTGGGTGCGATGATGCCGTTTACGGCAAAAACTGCAAAACCTGCAGCAATCAAAAGAGCCCCCAGAAGTATGGCGCTTCCACCCAGAATGTTGTGAATTCCCACAACAAGTACTAACCCAACTAAACCGAGCAAAAGGCCAACCACACCAATTGCCGTAAATTTTTCAGTTCTCAAAACAAACACAGTTATTATGAAAGTAACGAGCGGAGAAACCGTAACCATCACAGTTGCAAGCCCGGCTGAGACATAAACCTCTCCCAAAGCAACTGTAATCCATAGAAAAACAATTCCTAAAACCGCAAACACAAGCCATGCAAACCACTGCTTGGCATGACCTCTTAAATCCCGCTTCATTACAATTGATACAATCAGAAGTGCAAGAAAGCCAACAGTACACCTGCCCGCCTGGATAACAAGCGGACCCATAGTCTCTTCGTTGAACTTAATCAGAACAAATGCCGAACCCCAAGCTAGAGCCACATAGCAGAGTGCGATTACATTTTTTACCAACTCTGAAATCGGCGGTTGGTTTCTCACTGACGATCCGGACGATCTGACCAAGTGGCAACTCCCGCCCACCAGCATCGCCGCTCAGGATTACCTCCTCATCTTCGCCTCTAACAAGACGACAAGACTCCGGGGTACCACGGGCCCGGTACACGCACGATCTACGGAGCTGGCTGGCTAGCTCATGTTGGCCTGGCCGGCGAGCTCCCGAGGCTGGCACGCGACATGTGTGAAAGAAACCAGCCAGGCCAACAACGACCAACAAAATGACAAAATTTGCAGAGATTCTGAACTGCAAAGCTTCAAAGTGCTTGTGGCCGTGCGCATGGCACATGTTTTATACGGTCCATATACGACCACCGCATGCGCAGCTCGCTGCGAAAGCGGAAGCTTGACATGCGAGTACCCATGCTTCGGAACAGGCTCCCCAAGGTCAGTTCACGGCCTTAGTGACGTCTCACAACATGGCGGCGCTCAACTTTGACAGGGCATAACTCCGCTCCTGAAGCTCGGATACAAAATAAAAAAAGGTTTTCGATTCCGTGCTCAGTGCCATGGCGGCTATCTTTGAACAAAATATGTCTCTTGCTTGACAAAGAGTGACTATCTGTTTGTCCAACTTGTACCGAAAGCTTCAGAGAACCAATGGTTGACCAAAGTCGTGCTTTTCAAACGTGTATATATTTTGTTCTATCCTTCGCTGTTTAGGAGGAGAGGTGCATGATCAGCCCATCATTGCAATCCCTGGCACAGCCTGGAAAGATTTGCTGGTGGCAGAGAACAGAGATCTTGTCCGGGTGTTCTCCTTCCTGGTTTCGGCTGGCAGGTAGGTGTAGTTCCTCATATGTATTCCATTCTGATGCATTCATGGCAAAGCGTCAGATCCTGGTTTGAAAACATCTTCCTTTTTTATGTGTTCGTTTCAAGTGGTTGTGTCTACTGTCTGGCTGAATGAAATAAATCCTTTCTTCCTTTAAATTTTCAATCTGACTCGATGCATTCATTGACACACAGGCCTAGAAAAGCAGAGATGACCTATTGGATGGGTGAAAAACTTTGCCAAAACAGGCTCGTGCACCATGATGTTACTGGAGCGGTTCCCAGCTCAATATTCATTGCAGTATTCACCTGAGTTCATTTAGAAACCGCAAAGGTTTGTGTTGCAACAATGTCTTGTAGCACAGACCATTTTCTTTTACTGGTTCCCGTGCAACACAGGCCAAACACGGTGTACAAGCCTGGAAAATAATCAAGAAAAGGCCAATTTGCCATGCAAAAAGTGTCTTGCTTCTTGGTACGCAAACATGTATATGGAAATAGTTCTGGCAGCATGCTTGCGATCTTTCCGATACATGTAATGCATTTCAACATAGGTTTGTGCTCACAGGAAGGTCGCTTCTACCTTTCCTGACCACCATTACTGTGCCTAGATTGTCTTTCTCTAACATCCATGCCTTTGCTGTTCCTGTGGCAGCTTTCATATAAAGCTTCAGACAATACCGGTGAGGTACTATGTCGTTTGTGACTTCCGGGAAGCTGATTGGGGGCAAATCAGGCAGCTACTGGCCATTCTTGATGTGAGTACAGACATTCGTACATGAGCATTTGATCAAGGTTTGCATGTTTGAGAGATCACGCAGATATCTGGATGATCATGGTAAAGGTTGTTCTAGCTGGTTGTGGGGAAGTGCATTTACATTCTCAGCTCTGTCATCTACTGTGCATGTTTTTGTGCTAGAATTGTTCCTCAGCACCTGCATGGGGAAGTGCTGAGATTTATTCCTTGCGTTTTGTTCTCCATGTCAGCCCCTGCTCGTATCCTCTTTTGACTGCAGGCTGCCCTTCCTAAAGGAGCGCAGCAAGTGTCTGTTGTGGTACGCACTGGACGTCTAAGCCTGGCAAAGTTTGGCTTGAAGTCTTTTATGGATGGGCTGCAGATCAAGGTACAGCATAGCAACTCCTTTTTTCATCACTGTGCTGTGGTGGTCATATTCCTGGTTGAAATTGGTCCGTGCTAAGATGACCGTTTCTGTTTTGTACGCATGGCATTTGCATGTGCCTAAAGAGTCCTCGCCCGCTTGCTTGTTTTGAATCTGTCAGGAAATTACTTCAAGATGACAGCTTTGAGAAAAACAGCAAAACAAAACAAGGCACTTCTCTTCGCTGTGCTCGAAAACCTAGACTTTAGCATGTAGTGGATACTTTAACCCTTTATCCCCTGCCCACACAGTGTACTTCCCACTCATGGGTATTTTTTCAGGAATTACTAATAGTCGAGCAGGCATAACTTGCGTTCTACTCGAAAGCTTGTTGGAAAGCTCTTGCTCCAGCGCTTCTTCTCCATGTGGTTTGAACCCAGCGAAAACGCATGACATTGTGATTTGAGCCCGGAAAAGCGTCCAAACTGCGACTTCAATATTTCGTCCTCCATCGTCTCATCGCGTGACTCAGAAGCGTCAGAACGGCCTAAAATTTACTCAGGACATAGCCAGCTAGCCAGGCAATAGCAAAATCAAAAGAAATATCCAATTCAATGGCTTAATTCAGGGCCCTACGCTGCGATATACAGCGAAAACAGAGACATTGTGAGCTGGTCTACATTCACGCTGCGTATCTCCTGAGCGCTATGTCCTGCAAAGTCGCCAATTTGGCCAAATGAAGGCCACGATTTTTCTGCGATTCTTATCTATCAATCGACAATTTTAGCCCAGATTTGACTGAGTTATGGTTGTTTGTGCGCGATCAAAAATATTGTTCGAAAACGAACGATTTCAAGTATGCGGGGGGGGGGGGGGTAAAGGGTTAAAGTATTTGGTTTAATTATAAATAGGTTTGATTTCATGTTTAATATAAAATATTCCCT
>JBCCES010000105.1:0-5250 GCA_039030115.1 Myxococcota bacterium | reverse complement strand
TGGTAAAAGCGCCCGCATGCGCATGGAGCAAAACCCGATTCGCATCAGCAGCGGGGTGGTATCGGGTGTTACCACAGGCAGTCCCATTGCTTTGCAGTTGGACAACGCAGATCATGTCAACTGGATGGGTCGCGACATTGCCCCCATGACGATTCCGAGACCAGGTCACGTAGACTATGCAGCGGCTACCAAATATGGTTACGACGACCTGCGCCACGGCTCTGAGCGTGCCAGTGCTCGCGAAACGGCGATGCGTGTGTGCGCAGGAGCTTTGTGTGTGCAGCTGTTGGAACAATGCAACATCCGTTTAGGCGGCTGGGTGGCACAAATTGGTCCATGGCATGCAAGCAATGACCAACATGGCTACACCCAAAGCCATTGTGAACAGTACATGCAACAAGCAGCCAAAAGCGCCTTTGCCCTATGCGATTGTCAACAAGATGAACAGGTGCACAAAACCATTTTTGCTTGCATGAAACAACATGAGACGTTAGGGGGTGTTTTAGAGGTAGCCGCTTTGGGAGTCCCCATCGGTCTGGGCAGCCATGTTCAATGGGATCGCCGTTTGGATGCACAGTTGGCCATGGCCGTGATGAGTATTCCAGCCATAAAAGCTGTGGAAGTGGGGCCTGCTTTTGCCAATGCCGGCAAGCCAGGAACACAGGTGCATGACGCTTTTGTTCTAAAATCAGATGGCACGATACAGCGTCACAGCAACAATGCTGGCGGCATCGAAGGGGGCATCAGCAATGGCCAACCGATTGTTGTACGAGCTGCCATGAAACCGATCAACACCACCTTAACCCCTCAAAACAGCGTGGATTTGGCAACGGGCAAGCCACACACCATTCGCTACGAACGCAGCGATTTTTGTGCTGTCACACGCGCTGTTCCTATTGTAGAAGCCATGGTAGCAATGGTGTTGACAGATGCCCTGCTGCACAAACTGGGAGGCGATAGCATGCAAGAGCTCAAACAGCGCTTTGAACAACTACCCAAAGGAAACGTGTCAGACTTCGAACTGCATAATCGACCCTGGCGTATGGAATATGTTCAGCAACATCCCCCGCAAAAACCCAATGATTCCCTGTCACAGAACAAAAAATAGCGTACTTGACCGCTATAACGTTGTGTTTCACAGTAAAAGCATGCTTCGATGCTTGCATAGCTCAGCTGGATAGAGCACTGGTTTCCTAAACCAGGTGTCGCAGGTTCGAGTCCTGCTGCAAGCGCACACTCAAAGATCTGCAAGTTGCTCTGTCTAATATTCGCAAGTCGTCCCCAAAAAAAATGCCATCTAACGTTTATGATACAATTGCGAGATGATGTTTTTCACCCATCGGGCTACTGCAATTGTTTTGTGCGTGCAATCTGCTTTCATGTTGGCGGCTTGCCAGAGCACGAGCACGTTTCAAAGACACAAAACACCTCTGGCCACGTCGTCTAGTCCCACGCCAGGGGTTCAAGGCCCAGCACATTCAGCTCGTTGTCCTCAGCTTCGATTGCTCTGTTTTTCTGGAAGCTCACGCAAGGACTCATTTAACAAAAAACTAGCGAGGTTGGCTTGCAATCTGGCGCGACAACGTGGCGTTTCTGTTACCTTTGTGGACCTCACCGATTTTCCTATGCCGCTTTATAACGGTGATTACGAAGCGAAAAACGGCTTGCCTCCCGAAGCTGTTAAATTTAAGTCATTGGTGAAACAGCACGATGCTTTGATGATTGCTTCACCTGAATACAACGCCCTTCCAACTCCTTTGTTGCTCAATGTGCTGTACTGGGCTTCGCGTCCCGGTCGCTCGACAGAACGCCATGGCGCAGCGTTTGCCGGCAAAACGGTCTTAACAGTCGCGGCCTCCCCAGGTCTTATGGGTGGAGTGCGTAGCCTCATGAGTTTGCGCAGTCTGCTGGAAGATTTACGTCTGATTGTCCACCCACGGCCATTCAGACTTGCGCGTGCTCGCGCTGCGTTTGGAGAAAATGGCGAGTTGCTCGACGAAAAAGAGCAAAGAAAACTGGAAAAAATCATCGATCGCTTTGTGGAATTTGCGACAAAACGACTTCAAAAAGCCGAATGTTGAGAGGGGTCACAAAAAGAATTTGGACATTCTCCGCCTGGGCTTGAAGCAAAAGCATCTAAAAGAATCAAACTCTGTGCTATTCCGATCAGTAAAAGATGACGTTGCATAGGGAAAAGCCCATGCTTGCATAGCTCAGCTGAATAGAGTGTTAGTTTCCTAAACCAGGTGTCGCAGGTTCGAGTCCTGCTGCAAGCGCACAAATAAGCTTTCCCAAGTGCAAACGGTGACTACTTTATAAATAGCAACGCTGCACAAAAAGCGAGCGAGGAGGTGATAACATGCAACGCACTAAAATGACCCTCATGTTGCAAGAGGCTATCGCACAAGCCAGGGATTTGGCCGTGCACAAGCGACATCCTGAAATCACACCCCATCACGTGTTATTGCCTCTGCTGCAGCAAAAAGAGGGGATGGCAACCCAGGTGTTTGCCCAACTAGAAACCAATCTCACCGCTTTATGCAACGATGTGCAAAGCGCCTTGGCAAACAACCCGCAAGTTCAAGGAGATGCATCTTCTGATCCATCCCCTTCGCCAAACTTGACACGCGCATTGAGTCAGGCTGCACACATTGCCAATGCATGGGGCGACAGTTACATCTCCACCGAAGCCATGCTGCTTGCCCTTGCCAAAACAAGCCCGACGCAAGAACTCTTGCAGCGCAAAGGGGCGGATGAAAAACGGCTAGCTGCTGCCATTGAGCGCCTGCGTGCTGGAGCACAAGTACACGACGACTCTCCAGAATCGAAAACAGCAGCTATTCAGCGTTACACCCATAATCTCACCCAACAAGCGACGGCGGGCAAACTCGACCCTGTCATTGGCCGTGACGACGAAATGCGTCGCACACTACAAGTGCTGAGCCGTCGTACCAAAAACAATCCGGTGCTCATTGGCGAGCCCGGCGTGGGCAAAACAGCCATTGCAGAAGGGATTGCCGCGCGCATTGCCAATGGGGATGTTCCCGACAGTCTCAAAGAGAAACAGCTGCTGTCGCTAGACTTGGGCGCACTGCTTGCGGGCACCAAATACCGTGGAGAATTCGAAGATCGCCTCAAAGCGTTGCTCAAAGAGATCGACCGCCAGCAGGGAAACGTCATTTTGTTTATTGACGAGCTACACACTCTGGTGGGTGCGGGAGCTGCCGAAGGGGCTATTGACGCCAGCAATATGCTCAAACCGGCTTTGGCCCGGGGGCAGCTGCGTTGCATTGGGGCCACAACCCTCGATGAATATCGCAAACATGTTGAAAAAGATGCCGCGCTAGAGAGGCGTTTTCAGCCTGTTATGATTGGCGAGCCCTCTTTAGAAGACTCTGTTGCGATTTTGCGCGGACTCAAAGAGCGATACGAAGTGCACCACGGCATTCGCATTACCGATACGGCTATTGTGGCTGCTTGCACCCTATCGCATCGCTACATTACAAATCGCCAACTGCCCGACAAAGCCATTGATCTCATTGACGAGGCAGCCAGTGCTGTGAAAATGCAGATTGAATCTGTGCCACAAGAATTAGATGTGCTGCAACGCCGCATTACCCGACTAGAAGTCGCCAAACAGGCACTCATGCACGAAAAAGATGCTATTAGCAAAAAACAGCTAAACGACACACAAAAGCAGCTAGAAGACTGCAAACAGCGTGCTCGTGCCATGCAAGCCAAGTGGCAACGGGAACGGGAACTGCTATCAAACATTCGCGACATGAAAGGCAGGCTAGAAAAGCTGCGACACGAGGCACAATTGGCGCAAAAAAGAGGGGACTTTGAACAAGCAGCTAAGCTGCAATACGGTGAGCAGTTTGCACTTCAAAAACAGTTAGATGAAAAACAGCAAACCCTGAAACAGGCTCAAGCAGACGGATCTTTTTTGCGTGAGGAGGTCACACAGCAAGACATTGCCAAGGTGGTGGCACGCTGGACAGGGATACCTGTAGAAAAAATGTTGCAAAGCGAGGCCGAACGTCTCCTGCACATGCAAGATCGTCTGGCCGAGCGTGTGGTGGGCCAAGAAGATGCTTTAGCAGCTGTCAGCAATGCCATTCGCCGCAGTCGCACGGGGCTGTCTGACGAAAACCAACCCATTGGTCGCTTTCTGTTTTTGGGGCCTACCGGTGTGGGTAAAACAGAAACCGCTAAGGCTCTAGCCGCCTTTTTATTTGACGATGAACGCGCCTTGATCCGTGTTGACATGTCGGAATATATGGAATCGCACGCTGTGTCTCGCTTGGTGGGAGCCCCGCCAGGATACGTGGGCCACGAAGAGGGTGGGCAACTCACAGAAGCTGTACGTCGCAGACCCTATTGTGTTGTGTTGCTAGACGAAATGGAAAAAGCGCATTCGCAGGTGTTTAACCTGCTGCTGCAGGTGTTAGACGATGGGCGCTTGACAGACTCCCAGGGGCGTACGGTGGACTTTCGCAATGCTGTACTCATTATGACCAGCAACATTGGAAGCCGAGCGCTGCAGCAAGGCAACTCTCCCGAAACACAACAGCAGGTGTTGCAAGAACTCAAAAGCACGTTTCGGCCGGAGTTTCTCAACCGGATTGATGACATCATTACCTTTCATAGCCTCCAGGCAAAACAGCTGCGTGCAGTCATAGACATTCAACTGCAGCGCATCGAACAGCGTTTGCGACGTCGGGAATTGAACTTGCAGATTTCAAACGATGCGAAGGACCATTTAGCCCAGCTGGGTTATGACCCCACCTATGGAGCTCGTCCGTTGCAGCGCACACTGCAAAGACGCTTGCTAGACCCCATGGCTCGCCTGCTGCTGCAAGACCAATTGCAACCGGGAGGTTGTGTGTGTGTCGACATGCAAAACAAAGAACTGCAGATTACCACCCAACCCCCAAGCAACACAAACGAAGCGGCACCTTCTGCAAATAAAAAAGATTCTGCTGCGCAACCAGATGTTTCACCGGCCTGATTGTAAACAGGCAGCAGCATCCGTTCATACCCATTTTTCAGGGCTATCTGTTAACTAGGGCTGTCGCATTAAAAGAACCTAGGCGTCAGAGTCTAGGTGCTACCAAAAAAAGTCTCTATAGCTAAAAGGGACTGAGAGCAGTAAACTAGAGGCGGAGAGAGAGTTTTATGGCGAGGCAACAGCTGATTCGGTTCGATTGGGCCATGAAAAACATTTTGCGCGACAAAGCCAACTTTGGT
>JBCCES010000104.1:0-5260 GCA_039030115.1 Myxococcota bacterium | reverse complement strand
GCGACAGGTGCCAAGTCACCGCTGGAGCCACTAGCTTTTGCGGTGATGGCAAGGTGGATACTGAAAGAGAGCAGTGCGATGACGGCAACGCTGCGGATTTCGACGGTTGTAACACATCGTGCAACTTTGCCCCTGAAACTTTTGGTGAGGTGGGGACAGCGATGCTATCATCGTCTATAACAACCATCTCCCTGTCAAGAAACTACCAGAATCCTGTTGTGTTCTTGTCGCCTCTATCTTACAACGAAACAGATGTCGCTGTGCCACGCATTACCTGGGTGGGTGGTGACTCTTTTGACGTTTACATCCAAGAGGCTGAATACCTAGATGGCAATCATACAAACGAAACTCTGTTTTATATGGTGCTGGAAAAGGGCCTTTGGCAATTAGAAAACGATGCTATCGTGCAGGTAGACACAGTAAACACTGATCGCATCTCACAGAACACAGCAAAAAAGGGCACTGCCAAGCAAATCACTTTAGACAGTACATTTACTCAACGCCCCTCTATCTTAACCCAGGTGCAAACTCTAAATGATTCTCAATTTGTAGCAACACGACACAAACATCTCTCAGACACCGTTTTTGAGATATCCATGAACCACCAAGAGTCTAACAAAAACCCTCACGCGCAAGAGACCATTGGGTGGGTTGCCATGCAAAATGGCCAGGACACATGGAGCTTTATCAATTACGAGGTCGCAACCCAGCCTCTGTTTAAGCACCAGTGGAAATCTCTGAATTTAACGGACGCCTTCACAGCAAATGCTCTCGTATTTGCCAGTCTGTCAAGCATAAATGGAGGCGACCCGAGCTTTTTGAGATACCAACTCAATCTGCCCAATGTGCACATGCGCATACAAGAAGATCAAAGCAGAGACAACGAAACCAGCCACACCAATGAGGATATCAGTTTCATTGGCTTCTCACATGCAGGCCCTTTGTGGGGTTGGAGTCTGAACGAATAAAAGAAATAAAAAAATGACATAATTTGTTTCTATTTTATGCAGATAAAAAAAAATCCGCGGTTTTTATCCGCAGTTCTTTTTTTAATTAGTGTATCTACATCCTGTTTGCCCATAGCAGATGAAGAGACATCTGAAGAAACCTTGCACTACATAGATAAACTCAGTGTCTTAAAAATTACCGAGGAGATTCCTGCGCCCTATTGTGGAGATGGAACTGTGGACATACTGCAACAGGAACAATGCGACGACGGAAACAGCGCCACCGAAGTATGTCTCTATGGCAAAACCTCATGCACCGTATGCAATGCCGAATGCCAAGAAGCGGAAGGGGACGTAAGTTTCTGCGGGGACGGTATTGTAGACGGTTTTAACAAAGAGGAGTGTGATTCAGGATTATCTAATCCCTCCACAGATTGTTCCTATGGAGATGTCGCATGCACCGTATGTAACTCCACATGCCATCAGGTAGCTGGCGCTACAAGCTTTTGCGGTGACAGTAATCTCGACCCAATAGAACAATGCGACGATGGCAACACCATCACCGAAACCTGTTCATACGGCCTCACCTCATGCACCGTATGTAACTCCGCATGCCAGCAAATAGCTGGCGCTACAAGCTTTTGTGGTGACGGGATTCTAGAGCCGGGACCAGAACAGTGCGACGACGGAAACAGTGTGGATTTCGATGGATGCAACACGTCATGCAATTTTGCTCCCGAAACCATGGGCGAAGTAGGTACAATCGTACTTTCGTCTGCAACTGCAACGGTTCTGTTGCTGAGAACTTATCAAAATCCCATTGTTTTCTTGTCACCCCCGTCTTACAACGGGACAGATGTGGCCGTGGCTCGCATCACACAAGTGGGGAGCAATTTTTTCGATGTTAACCTTCAGGAGCCTGAATATTTGGATGGAAGCCATGTAAACGAAACCCTATTTTATATGGTGCTAGAAAAGGGTCTTTGGCAGTTAGAAGACGGCTTGATTTTACAAGTAGATACCGTAGATACAGACCGTATTGTACAAAATGGAACCAGCCACGGCACAGCCATACAAATTTCTGTAGACGGTGCGTTTACTCAACGTCCATCAATTCTAACTCAAGTTCAGACCTCGAACGATACCCAATTTGTTGGTACACGGCACAGACACATATCTAACTTTGTGTTCGAAATATCCATGCACCATCAAGAAATCAGTACAACAACACATAACACAGAAACGATCGGATGGGTTGCTTTCCAAAATGGTCAAGGCACTTGGAGTTTTTTAGACTACGAAATTGCAACACAGTCTTCGTTTAGGCATTTTTGGAAGTCACTGGTGCTGACGAATCCATTCACAACAAATTCTGTGTTGCTTGCCAGCTTAGCAAGCCTTAATGGAGCAGATCCCGGTTTTTTGCGCTACCAACTGAGCCTGCCCAATGCGCAGATCCTTGTGCAAGAAGACGAAAGTAGAGATGCTGAAACAAATCACATCAACGAGGATGTCAGTTTTATTGTCTTTTCAAATACAGGACCTTTGTGGGCCTGGCCGCTATGAAATACTAAAACCACTTTTGAGAGATTTCTCGGGCTCGTGATTTTTTGTTCATCTCCGATTCACACAAAAATCCCAAACCGTCGAAATCACATGTACATGTCATCATTGAAATTAGTATAGGCTATTCGTGAAACGTCCATGGGCAGTACACCATCAATTGCTCTACTATTTCATCTGAATGTCTTGGCATTCAATACCGTGATCCGTAGGATTGACGTTATCTGGGCCCGGGCTGATCATGTAGCTACGCAGCAATTTCAGCGTTGCAGCTTTGCTCATCAAAATGTGGTCACTGGTTCCTTTTGATCGATTACCTGCCTTTTTGAGCTGCAGCTGCATAAACGTTCTGACTTTGTCTACCGTATCGGGAGTAAACTGGCCAAAAGCGGGCGTGAAGCCATGGTTCGCAGCACCAGCCAGATAGGTTTCAACATCTAGCTTACTTTTGTCATTGGTATCTTGATTGGTATTGGCATCGTGCAGCACAACCACGTTTTGAATGCCTTGAGCATCTGCCACATCTCGAACCCCTTTGAGAATATCGACACTGTCTGAGCCCGTAGAACCTGAATGCGCCGCAACAAACAGCACCTGTCTGCCGCCCTTTTTCGCTACAGCAAGAACCAGGGCAACTTCGTTTTCCACGTCAACAAGCTTGCCTTTTTTGTCTTTACCCTTAATATTATGCGGTATTTTTTTGGTTTTCGATTTGTCCCATAGATCCTCGCGAAAATAGAGACGGGACTTGCCTTGAAAGTCCTCTTCCTTTTCGCCCGAACCCACATCTACACTAAAAAAACCTTGCTGCGACATCTCTTTGTCAAGCAACACATTACCCTCTTGAACACCCATCACACTTGCTCTTGCATATGTTTTAGAGACATGTTTTGTTTTTGTCTCTTCGTGACCAAGCACACCTTTATAAAACCCGTCCTGTATTTTTTGAGCACTTTCCATCAGTTTTGCCTGCACCATTTTCTGAGACAACGAAACATCAAAAAAAGCAAGCTCCATCAATTCTTGGGGCAAGACATTCGTCACCTTTTTATCCCCTGTTTTCCATTTGATTCCCTGCACAAAAGGCGTTTGTGCAGCTTGAATCCACTCATCTGTAAGTTCTGAGAAACCGGTTCCTTTCACTTGGTAATTCTGCGTAATGGAAGCCCTACTTTGATTTGCTTTACGCATCTCTTTGTCTAAAATGCCTCCTGGCGTTTTCCATTTCCCTTTTGCATCTTTAAAAAGTTGAACCGGAGTTTTATTTTTATTGTCACTGTACCAGGCGTCAAAGTCAGTCTTGTTTGCTAAATCCCCTTTCTCTACCTTATTGTAGAGGCTTTTTGCAATGTCAAAAATTTGATCTTTTTGACCTAAAGTAATTACAGCTGCAAGTGTATCTGTGCCGTGCTGCATGACATCTGCGGCTGCAGATAAAATCTTTTCGTTCGCCTCTTCAAAAGATGTTCCTTTCTGCATGCCGTAAAACTCAAAGCCGTTGTTTTGGATACCCGAAAAATTAGACGTGCAAACTGTATGCTGCTCAGAGGCAAATTTTACCTTCTCTCCCGACTCAATCACACAAGACTTTTGAAACACATGCTCCACAAACCCTTTGATATCCTTTTGCAATGTATCTTTTGGGTTGATTCCGCATGCGTTGACAAACTCCTCAGCAAAATGAGGGCAATGCTCCTTCATTTTTTTACCAAGATCTGTCTTTGCATCGCCCAAGGCAGATTTACAAGCTGCTTCAAGAGAGGATTTATTGCACCGGGCACCATCAAAATCGGCAACCTTCTCCTCAGGTATAAACAGATCTCCAGCAGCATCTGCCTTTTTAACATTAGAAACGAATCGCGTAGACCAGGCACTGCAGACATCTGTGGTTTTTTTTACAGAATCATCTGAACACGCGGCAAGCGCCAATACCAAAACACTCCAAAACCATGCTCTTTTCATTTTTCCTCCATTTTGAGTGTTATGCAAAACAGCACGGCAAGACCTTGCAAAAAACAGGAAACGCCATGTGAAAAACACCCATTTGGCAGTATCGCTTTCAAAGGCTAAGGTGTCTACACAATGGCTGTCAATGACTTCACCCACCTGCATCTGCACACCCAGTACTCATTTTTAGACGGTGCTATTCGTATACCGCAGCTGATTCAACGTGTGCATGAGCTAGGAATGAAACAGGTAGCTGTAACGGATCACGGCAATCTGTTTGGTGCGCTAGATTTCTATCGGCAAGCTGTCGCCGGCGGCATTAAGCCTATTTTGGGCATGGAAGCCTACATTACAGGGCAGGCACGCTACACCGACAAGGTACGTGAAAATTATCACCTCATCTTGCTGGCAGAAAACAACACAGGCTATGCCAACCTACGCCGCTTGAGCTCCGAAGCATTTTTGCGAGGGAAATATTATTTTCCACGCATTGACAAACGGCTGCTATACGAGCATCGCGAAGGGCTCATCGCTACCACAGCTTGCCTGGGAAGCGAAGTCAATAAAAAATGCGCAGTCGGGGATCTAGATGGTGCACGAGAAGCAGCTCGAGATTTCAAAGCGATTTTTGGCCCTGATCGATTCTTTTTAGAGGTGCAGCCAAACGGCATCTCTCTGCAAGAGAAGGTCAATGCAGACTTGGCGCAGTTAGCACAAGATGAAAATCTTCGCTTGGTGGCCACAAGCGACTGCCACTATGTCATGCCAGAAGATCACGAAGCGCAAAATATTCTTATGGCCAT
>JBCCES010000103.1:0-5266 GCA_039030115.1 Myxococcota bacterium | reverse complement strand
TGCTGGGTTTGTCTCATGTAACGAGAGTGAAAAGCACCGCTCACAGGCAAAGTAACCATCCGTTTGGCACCTGCTTTGGTGAGTATTTCACAAGCATCTTTCACCGATTGCTGTGGACCTGCAACGACAATTTGTTCTGGCGCGTTGATGTTGGCAATATCGACGTCGTGCAACCCACCTTGTTGCAGGGCTTGTTGCACATCCTGTTCTTTCAAACCAAGAGCAACTGCCATGCAGCCACCTTGTTGCTGTGACATCAATGCACCTCGCTTTTGTACCAATTGTAAACCTGTGACAAAGTTGTAGGCATCGGCAGCTAACAGTGCGTTGTACTCTCCTAAGCTATGACCAAGCAACCACTGCGGCAGCTGGCCCTCCTCTGCCCGTTTGCGATAAGCCATGGCATTGACCACATACAAAGCTGGCTGGGTATATTGGGTTTGATTTAATTGGTGTTGGGAATCTTGCAAGCACAGCTGCACAATGGAATATCCCAGCGTTGCATCGGCTTGTTGCACCCAATCGTCGTACAGTGCAAACAAATTTTCACCCATTCCAACATGTTGAGATCCTTGGCCTGGAAACATCCACACACTCATAAAAAACACTCCCATGCAAAAACATGTTTCAAACAAATTATCTCATATTACAGCTGCATTCCCAATGCCAATGCAGTGCGCCACAACAGGCCGTCAAGACCATAACCTGCACCTGCATCAATGCGAACCATCCATCGGTCTATATGTACAGCTAAACCCACTCCTCCTTCAGCAGCAATGTCGCCATCCACAGTAAAGGTACTCTCCACCAACGTGCGCAAATGCACCAAGGTGAACTGCCCACTAATAGCCATGAAAGCATACGGCACAAAAGCCACCTGAGATCCCCGCACTGCATAACCCAGCAGACCTCTTGTCACGATTTCTGTCGTGTAGGGTGTCACAAAAACTTCAGGGGATCCCTTCGCGCGGGGAGCAAACAGGGCAAGTCCTCCATCAATCCCCAGCTGCCAGGCACCAAAAGAGAGCAACCAGGCACCAACACGCACTCCACCCGCCAGACGTAAATGGGTGTTTCCGGTTGTATCGCTTCTCGTACTGTGCAACATCACAGGCATATCCCCAAACATCACAGGATGGGAATCTTCACGGGCATGGGCGGGTAAACGACTCACAAGACAAACAAAAACAGAAGCCCAAAAACAGGTTCTCAGAAATGTAAAAACGGGTCCTAAAAAAAACATGCCGGCACCCTCAACGGATCGTATAAGCTACGAAAACGCCGCCAAACACTTAAGCACAACTGTTCACGCATGGGTTGCATGTTCTCTTTCACTGCACGACTAATAACAACGTTAAAAAACAGATTCACGTCATACCTGCCTTGCTCGACAATCCGTAAACCCATATCTTGCAAACTGGCATTCACCAGAGGGAGCAACTGTTCCCGTAACACAACAAAGTCTCTTCCAGAGGCTTCCCATAAGGCGCGTGAAACGACTGTACCTAAACAGTATTTATTCCAGTTTTTCTGACTTTCTTGAAAATTGATTGCATATCCACATCGCCACTGTTTGGCATACCAATCATCTAGCCGGGCCAAAGCATCGTAATTTGCCTGCTGAGCAAACTGGCCGTTTAAATCTCGTCGAAAAGCAGACAAGGTTCCTTTGAAAACATGTCGAAAAGCGGATGGATCTTGCACAAAACCAATGGCATACAAATCTGCCAAACCTTCATCAGTCGCATCTAACAAATTTTTCGATCGTGTATCCAACAAATCTTTTCCATTGCGAATTTTTTCCCAATAGTACTGTCGTGCCTTTTCTCCTTTATTCCATACATTATAATGAAACACCCTGTGCTGAAATTCATGAGCCAAAACAGCAGGATTCATATTGTAGGGAACTCCCCTTTGAACCGCTAACTGTCGCAAAAAAATCATGTCTAACAAAAAGCTGTAGCTGGCATTGTCTGCCACAGCGTACTCTCGCTGGCCCAATGTGGAAATATCTGGGTAAACGCCAACATGCAACGGGCTTTTGGTGGCACCCGAATCATCCTTTACGACGTCAAGAAAATAGGAAATAACATTTTCTAAATGATACAAAGCCGAAACAAGCACTAAACTATCAAAGTCCTGCGGTACCCATTTGTCGCCTTGTTTTTGAAGATTAGGACGAGCAGGGTCTTGAGAAATTTGGCTTTGAGCCTTTTGGTAAAATGATGCAAAATCGCCAAATCCCCCCTCTCGTCGAAAAAGAAACATTTCAGCTTGATCAAAATGCACATCCGACCACATGGACACGTGTGGCGTTTGCAAGACGCGAACATCAGACGTTTGGGGGAAAGGAACCGCTTGCAAAACAGAAGAATCGCCGTAACCATCTAGCACAACAACAAGACTTTCCTGCCGACCATCACCCCCACAGCCAAAAAGCGTGCACAATAACACGCTACAAAACAGGCCCAACCACCACTTCATCTGGTAATTTCTCCGATCGCAACAAACCCAATAGCGGCAACAATCCCAAAGCGCCAAAGGCAGTAGCAATGGGCAATGTCCAAGAAGACATGCTGTTGGCCAAAAAGGCCCCCAAGTTGCCACCAGCCGTTTTCGAAACATTGCGAAATGCAGCAGGCCAAGAAGGGTTAGCAACCAAAACACCAGCAAAGGCCAACACAGGAACTGCCACAATAGTCCCGACAATCGATAAACTTGTCACCAGTGGATCTTTTTGTGTTCTAGCCAACTTTCCCTCGTTCAACAATTGCCCGTCTCTGTCGTAAACACTGTAAGAAACAGGTCCAAAACCCTTCTGCAACTGAACAGAAGCTTCTCCAGAAACCACAGGCACGCGCTGGTTTGCCAAAACCACGTGTGCAGCTTCTTGAGGAGCTCGCACATAAACCCTCTGGGTACCACAGCCACTCACGCACACCAAGAAAAGTACTGTCAAAAACGACAACACGCTGCTTGTCACACGTGGGTACACCAATCGCCTCAACGACACTTCATGTGTGTCAACAAAACGTAAGAGGATTCTATTCTCCACCTGGAGAAAATCGTTGCCAAAACTCTTCCTCCTTAAGCATTTCAATGGCAAATCCTCGATTTATCAACTGCTGTGCCAACTGTTGCTTACTGCTTGTGGCAGAGTCTTTTGCCGCAGCCCCCAAAACCAAATAATCCACCGATCCAGATAGCGTAGCAGGAGTTTGTCCTCCCAATTTTTTGACACGCTGCTGCGCCTGTTTGCGGCTACATTGCGTCAATTTACCCGTAAACACCACACGCTTGCCCTGCAAAGGTCCCTTTACTACAGCAGATGTCTGGGCAACCGAATGGGAAACAACAATCTCCCGCAACAGTTGACTGACTTCGTCACGACGCTCTTGCAGGCCTTGAACAATGGAATGGGCAATCACTTCACCAACACCATGCACCTGCGCCAATTGCTGCTGGCTTGCTTGTTGCAAGCTAGATAGATTGGGAAAGTGTTGCGCAATGGTTGCAGCAACCACGGGACCAATCTCTGCCAAACCCAGTGCAGCCAAAAACGTAGCAAAAGAGATCTGCCGCCTTGTATTGATCTCTTGTATCAACTTGTTTGCCAACACGTGCCCCATGCGCGGTAAAGGCAGCAGATCGTCGGGGGTCAGATGATACAGCTGCGCCGGCTGACAGGCAAGCCCCTGCTGAACGAGCTGTTCAATCAAACGATGCCCAAAACCTTGCACATCCACTACCTGACAAAAGTGTCGCAAACGATGACAGGCCACTTGCAAACACCTTTCTGGACGGCTACATTGCAAAAAATCTCCCACCAACGTTGCCTGTTTACCACAAGAGGGGCAAGAGTGCGGCAATACAATGGGATTTCCTGTAGACGTCAACACTCTCTGTACATGAGGAATAACGCCACCCCGACGCGCAACTTCGATGCTGGCACCCTCTGTCAGACCAAGCTGCTGCATACGGCCTACATTGTGCAGACTAGCCCGTGCAACACGCGCACCTGAAATCACCACAGGGCAAATCACAGCCACAGGCGTAATGACCCCTGTGCGCCCAACAGACCACTCCACATCAACAAGACGGGTTTGAGCCTGTTCACCCTGAAACTTATAAGCAAGACAAAAACGGGGGTGATGGGCTGTGTGGCCTAGTTGTTTTTGCTTGACGATGTCATTGACACGAAATACCACCCCGTCCGTTTCGTAATCTAGCTCCTCACGGCAATTGACAAAAAATGTACACGCATTCAAAACTTGCTGCTCGTTGCAGACCAAACGGTGTTGGGGAACAGCAAACCCAAGCTGCTTTAGCAGATCAAAGTTCTCCTTTTGTGTATCGAAATGCGTGCCCAAAATTTCGTAGGCAAAGAAAGACAAGCCGTATTGTGCTGATTTGTTAGCATCCTTTTGTTTCAAAGCTCCAGCCGCTAAGTTACGCGGGTTTGCAAATTGATTCGCATAATGTTGCGCAAATCGCTGCCGGCTCATGTACACTTCACCACGCACCTCCAATGTCTGCTGGCTGGAGTGTAAAACGGCTCTGCAGACCTTTGCATCCAACTGCACAGGGACATCTGTAATGCTTCTTACATTGCGCGTCACATTTTCTCCGCGCACTCCATCTCCTCGAGTGGCCGCTAACTGCAAGGCTCCCCTGCTGCTGTAACGCAATGCGCATGCCAATCCATCAATCTTTGGCATCACCATGAGATTGTCTTGCATCTTTTCATACCAAGCCACCAAATCGGACTCGTCGTAACATTTATCTAACGACAACATAGGGCTGCTATGAGCTACTGTCCCCGAATCACCCCCGCCTATCTCTTGCAACACGAGTGACTGGGGGGCAAGCAACTGTAGTTGACACACCAATCGATCAAACACAGCATCGCTGATGTATGAGGTATTTTGCTCGAAGTAAACTGTGTTGTGGTAGCGCACAAGTTGCTCCAACTGGCTAACCGAAAGCTGCAACAACTCTTCAAGAAGCTTCTTATCTCTCCAATGCAACAATGCATCGTCCGTCATCAATGGATCACCGCCTCTTTTTTACCTCGTTGTCCCCTTACTGTATCTCATACCGAATTACGTTCCCACATGTTGAGTTCTTTGTCGGATTTTCGGCGGCTTAATAAATCAAAACAATGACCACTGATTTTCTGTTAAGCTGACTTCGCGCTGACTGCAAAAAACAGAACCATGACATGGGATATAGCCGTTGTTGCGGCTTACTTACTGGTAACACTTCT
>JBCCES010000102.1:0-5269 GCA_039030115.1 Myxococcota bacterium | reverse complement strand
TTATATAGCACGGTTTCATGCCTCCGAGGGGCATTTGTTGATCTTCGACCGCCGTGAAGGCAAAAGCTGGGACGAGCGGATTTGGGTCAAGCAGAAGCAATCTACTGAGGGTAAGTCTATCGTAGTATGGGGACTTTGATGTGTAAGTGACGTGCTGCCTGTAGCCTTGCTTAGCTGTGACAGCTGTGGCAAACTGGGGCAAAAGGAGTGGCAATGAGTGGTCAATCGGCAGAAAACAGCACCATGCGTCAGTACGAGACATTGTATATACTGCGCCCAGAGCTAGATGAAGAGACGTCGTGTGGCTTGATGCGCAACATGAAAGAGTGGGTCGAGCAGCAAGGTGGCAAGAACGTTCAGGTTTTATGTTGGGGGCGCAAAAAGCTGGCATGGCCTCGTCATGATTTGCGCAAGGGGCTGTTTGTGCAGCACTCCTATGTGGGCAAACCGGGCATTGTAAAGTCTTACGAACGTCAGTTGGATGTGGATGAGCGCGTATTGTTGCGTCAGACATTGACGTTAAAGCAGCAAGTCGATCTGCAGCAAGTGCAAGAGCTCCCCGATCGATTTGCTCCTGTGAAAGATTCGGCAGATGCTGCACTGCAGGCAGCCGACAAAGAGGCTTTTAAACGTAGTGAAAACAAGGAAGCATAAGTCATGGCAACAGCAGTTCATATTCTTTTGTCGCGAGACGTTGTGGGATTGGGGCACATTGGTGACGTCGTCAAAGTGCGAGGGGGATACGCGCGTAACTTTCTTTTTCCCAGAAGGCTAGCTGTTCCTGTATCAAACCAACGTGTTCGTCAGTTTGAGCACCACAAACGCTTGGTGCAACACCGTAAGCAGCAGTTCGTTGCACAATCTGAGCAGCAAAAGCAGAAGCTTGAGCAACTCACCCTCAACATCGAGGCCAAAGCAGGAGAACAAGGCAAGTTGTTTGGCTCCGTAACCAACCGAGACATCCAAGCTTGCCTCAAGCAACAGGGCTTTACTGTGGACCATCGGTGCATTTTATTACCTGTTCATATTAAAACCGTGGGTCTGCATACGGTGCCTTTACGACTAGAAGCGGGAGTGCAAGCCAATTTGCAAGTAATGGTGGTGTCAAACCAACCACAGCCTACCGCAACAGAGTCTGCTAGCCAAGAAGATGGGCAAAGCGAAGAGAGTGTTGTGCAGCAAGCCCAAAATGATGCAGACGAAGATGTCATGGATTTGCAGGAAGAAGAGCAAGAAAAGCTAGACGTAGCCTCGGTTCAACAGGCGCATGACGAGAGTGAAGAGAAAGCCTAGCTTGCTACTTCATAGCAGAATCACTATGAACTTGATGTTTTCATAAAAATTCCGCGAATTTTTCCATGCTGATGTGGCAAAGAAATCTTCTGAAGCTCTTGCCATAGTGCACATACAAACGCCCAGCTGGCTTTGAAGAAGTCCTGCTATTGAATAGCATCTTGTGGACTTTAGATGATTGTGCAAGTATAAAGCAAAGAATCTTGCTTGATGGGCAAGCAAGAAAGGGGGTTCACATGAAAAATAATAAGATGGTAAGCGGTGTAGTTGCACTGGGTTTGATGTTGCAGGCTTTTTCTGCTGTTGCAGCGCAAGACCAGTCTAAAAAGGACGATGATCTGAAAGAGAATGTTCAGCAGAACGATGGGCAAAAAAAGCAGCTTGTGGTGGTAAAACCTGTGCGAGTTATTTCCTCGCTTGAATTTAATCAGCTCAAGAATCAGGATAATGTGGTGCTTGCGTCGGCGGTGCAAGACAAGTTGTACGTTACAAGTGCAATGTATGGAATTGGCTATAATGGCGAAGCTTTTTACTTTGGGGTGAACCAAGACGGTTTGACCAACCAGGCAGGGTTTTTGCAGACCTGTGTTTCGCATCTCGATCAAAATAAACAACTTGTGATTCTGATTCCACAGCCCAAAAGAAAATATGGTTATAACAATAACAAGCTTATTGTTGGCTATTCACCAGAGATGCTGGGAATTTTTGTTCCACAACTGGTCACACAGGGAAGAGATAAAACGCAAAAGGGTGAGATCATTTTCTTTGTGGAAGACGACGGACAACGACACATTGTTCAGCAAATTGTCAATCAGCTGAATTAATAGGTTCCTCTTTACATAACCTATTTTTGGCAATCGTTCCCTGTTTTGGGAAGGGTTGCCTTTTTTGCGTTTTTCGGAATATCCGGCCCGTTTTGTTTGTTTAGTCAGGTAGGGTTGCCGTGCGTTTTTTGCAGCTTCCCCTAATTGGCGAGTTCCTTCGCCTTAGCTAGCACGTCATCGAGAGTGCCTGCCATGTAAAAGGCTTGCTCGGGCACATCGTCGTGTTTTCCTTCGACAATTTCTTGGAACCCTTGAATAGTGTCTGCAAGTTTGACGTACGCGCCGGGGGTGCCGGTAAACACTTCGGCCACGCTAAAGGGTTGCGATAGAAAGCGTTGAATTTTGCGTGCACGCGAAACAACCAGCTTGTCTTCCTGCGACAGTTCGTCCATGCCCAAAATAGCAATGATGTCTTGCAGGTCTTTGTAGCGTTGCAGCACCGATTGCACCTGGCGCGCGACGTCATAGTGTTTTTTGCCAATGATTTCAGGCTCCAACATGCGGCTAGTGGAATCAAGTGGGTCTACCGCAGGGTAAATTCCCAAGTCCACAATGGCACGACTGAGCACTGTGGTGGCATCTAGGTGGGCAAATGCTGTTGCAGGGGCCGGGTCTGTCAGGTCGTCTGCAGGCACGTAAATGGCCTGTACCGATGTAATAGAACCCTCTTGTGTCGATGTAATGCGCTCTTGCAGCTCGCCCATTTCTGTAGCAAGTGTAGGCTGATAACCCACGGCAGAGGGGATACGCCCCAGCAGGGCAGACACCTCAGAACCTGCTTGGGTAAATCGAAAGATGTTGTCAATAAACAGCAGCACATCTTGCCCCAACTCATCACGAAAATGCTCTGCTACCGTAAGGCCCGATAGGGCAACGCGGGCGCGAGCTCCTGGAGGCTCGTTCATTTGGCCGTACACAAGGGCCACCTTGCTGTCTTGGGGGATCACCTTGCCGGTTTTTTCATCGCGTTTAATAATGCCGGATTCACACATTTCGTTGTAAAGATCCCGACCTTCACGTGTACGCTCACCGACGCCGGCAAAAACAGACAAGCCACCGTGGCCTTTGCCAATATTATTGATGAGCTCTTGAATGAGTACGGTTTTGCCGACACCAGCTCCACCAAAAAGACCGATTTTACCCCCTCGCGCATAGGGAGCTAGCAAGTCGATGACCTTAATGCCTGTTTCTAAAATGCTGGCTTGTGTGCTCTGACGGGTAAAATCGGGGGGTTTTTTATGAATAGGCTCACTTTTGCTGGTTTGTACAGGGCCTTGCTCGTCGATGGGATTGCCCACCACATTCATAATACGCCCTAAGGTGCCCTTGCCTACGGGTACACAGATGGGGTTTGCCGTGTTCTTGACAGCAACATCACGCGCTAAACCTTCTGTGGCATCCATGGCAATACAGCGCACAGTGTTTTCACCCAGGTGTTGTGCAACTTCCAAAACCAGGTTGTCTGCTTTGTCTGAAAGTTGCGGATTGGTGACAGTCAGAGCTGTAAAAATATCGGGCAATGCTTCGTGAGGGAATTCCACATCGACCACGGGGCCAATCACTTGCTTTACTTTTCCTTGGTTTGATTCCTGTTTTACTGACATCTTTTTCATCCCTCTTTATAATCTATGTATCAGCATAACCCATGTGGCGGCACGATCCAAAGTTACGTTGTTGCATGCTTTGCAACAGCCCCATCACATCGTTTTGGCGAGGCGAAAGTTCATGCTATAGTAGGCTTTAAAATACCGTTAAGTCGACACATGTCGTTGCATGCTTGGAGAAGTCTACTGTGAGCCGGTTTACCCGTTTGGTGATTGCTTCAGGAAATTCAGGTAAGTTTCGCGAGTTGCGGTCTCTATTGGCAGATCTCAATGTAGAGTTGGTTCCAAGGTCTAAATGGAATTTACCCTCTCCTGCCGAAACAGGGTTAACTTTTGTAGAAAATGCAATTCTTAAAGCTCGACACGCAGCCGCATGTACAGGTTTGCCGGCATTAGCGGACGATTCCGGATTGATTGTAGACGCTTTAAATGGTGCTCCGGGGGTTCGCTCTGCTCGTTTTGCGGGTTCTCATGCGACATGTGCTGACAATATTCGTAAGCTGCTTCGGTTGCTAAAAGGGGTCTGTACTCAGGATCGCAAGGCCTCTTTGCACTGTACTTTGGCTGTGTGTCGACATGCCAACGATCCCAACCCTTTGCTGGCATACGGCAGATGGGAGGGGAGTATTTTGCAAGATCCCCAAGGTGAAGGGGGATTTGGATACGACAAAGTGTTTTATGTGAAAACCCATGGTTGCAGTGCTGCTCAATTAGACCCAGCACAAAAGAATCGCCTGAGCCATCGTGCAGTTGCTTTCAAACAGCTACATGCGCAACTTTCTTACATGCTTGGTTCTTCAGCTTTAACAAATGCGTTCAGCATGGACTACTCCTGCAATAGCTTGTAGATCTTGCAACAACTGGGTTGAGGGCTGTACGCACAGTTGTTGGTCACACCGAATATCAATTTGCAGTGTGTTGGGCAGCTGCAAAGAGAGCATGAGCAATTTATCTCCTTTGTAACGTTGACAAACAGCGTGTACCTGTTGCAGCGCCGTGTTGGTTGTGCAAGAAGCATCTACATGCACGTGGACATAACGTGTGTAGTTGCACTGTGCCTCTTGCAGAGACGAAACCGATTCCAAGCGAACACGAGGGAGAGATTCGCTGTCTTGTTCGCTCTCATCTCGTGGCATGATGCGGCCCTGCAAAACCAATGGTTCGTCGCTATATAGGACCATTTGTGCTTGAGCATATGTATTGCTAAAGCTCATCACAGCCACCTGCCCTGTTTTATCTTCAAACGTGAGGGTTGCCCAAACTCCGGAACCATTTTTCAAGGTACGTTCGCGCAGTTGCGTCACAATGCCTACCAAACGCACAACCTCACTTGTGCGCATGCCAGCAAGTTGCTCCACGGGTACAGCCGCTAGGGTTTGAATGTCTTGTTCGCAGTTGTCTAGTGGATGCCCTGACAAATAAAACCCCAGCGTGTCGTGTTCATATCGTAGCTTTTCACGCTGTGGCCATTCTTGGTGTGTCATGCCTTTTTGTGCAGCAGGGTTTTGTTTGTCTTGTTTTTTCGTTGCGTTGCAGGCAGCAGAAAAG
>JBCCES010000101.1:0-5351 GCA_039030115.1 Myxococcota bacterium | reverse complement strand
GCTCCCCATTGAGCTTTTGAAGAAGCCTCAACTGGCTCCATGCTATCGCTCTGCTTGCGAGCTTCATCCTGAAACGACACGATGCACCTGCTTAAGACGACATTAGCATGCCACAGGTTGTCGTGAAAAACCAGTGGCGATTTATCCATCTTAAGTTTCGCAAATCCAGTGAAAGACGGCCGCATACCGTCATGAAATTTTTCGTTGTTTCCGAGCGTTGTTTGCATGTGATGGAAGGCGATAACAGGAAGAGTGTAGTCAATGAACGAGGAGGATATGTTAAGTTAATATATTTTATAATAACAATTCTTTCTGTTCCAAATATGTTGATGGAAGAGAAGGGTGTTTTGTCAATTTCTTTTACTGCCCTTCTTCTTGCTGTTTTAGTAGTAAAGGATCTGAGCAGAAAGAGAAAACCATTTCATCTTTATCTATTTATTTCAATAATTGCCTTTTTTTCAGATGTGTCTTATATGGGAAATTCTGAGCATAAATTTACTTCTAATATTCAGATTTCGGCAGATGTTTTACAGCTTGTTTTCACCTTTTTCGTATTGTATTTAATTTCTCGTGAAATTTTTCAAAAGGAGAAAATTACAAAGGATGCAGTTGCCGGGGGTGTGTGTATTTACCTGCTGTTGGGAAATGTATGGTCTTTGGTTTATGCAAACCTCTATCTGTTTGAAAAGGGTGCGTTTCATGGTCCTGATGGCGTCATATCATCTTTTGATTTCTTGTATTTTAGTTTTGCAACATTTACCTCAACAGGATACGGCGATATTGTGCCGGTGAGCATCATTGCAAAATCGATTGCCATGTTAGAGTCTGTGGTCGGGATTTTACTCCCTATCATATTTATTTCTCGGCTAGTTGAATTGTATGGTGAGGCTGAAAACCAATCTGTTGCCGTGACAGTTGATGGGTCCACAGCGGTGGCAAGTAAAAATCTTCAAGAGGATATGCTCTATGAGCATAACAGCTATGTGGGATTTATCTATTTCCTGATTGCAATCCTATCTGTTCCAAATGTGTTCATGAAGGAAAAAGGTGTCTTATCCATTATATTTACCGCGCTTTTGATTACTACTTTGCTTGTGGAAAATATGAACAGAAAAAAGAAGCCTTTTTATCTTTATCTATTTATTGCAATTGTTGCTTTTTTTTCTGACGTTTCGTACATGGAAAATTCACAACATAATCTTGCTTCTAACACGCAGATATTGGCAGACTTATTACATTTTATTTTTACTTGTTTTGCGCTCTATTTAATTTCTCGCGAAATTTTTCAGAAGAAAAAAATTACGAAAGATGCTATTGCTGGTGGCATATGTATTTACCTATTAGTGGGCAATGCGTGGTCCTTGATTTATGCCAACCTGTATTTGTTAGATCACGCCGCGTTTCATGCTCCTGGTGATGTCGTATCCTCGTTTGATTTCCTCTATTTCAGCTTTACAACGTTTACCTCAACAGGATATGGGGATTTTTTGCCGGTGAGCGTTATCGCAAAATCTTTTGCTATCGCGGAGTCTATTGTCGGTGTGATGCTGCCCACAGTTCTGATCTCCCGCTTGGTTGAACTGTACGGCAAATCGGGAGAGTAATGGAACGCGTCCCAATTTTGACGGCCATTCTCCCGAGCGATATCCAAGGCTGTTATGCTATGCTGAGCAATATGCAACGCTTTTTTAACACTGCTGGGCCGCTAAATGCGGCTGAACATTATTGCCTTGACCCCCTTTCGCGTTGGGATTTGCCCGAGGTGTTGACTCTTATCAATCAAAAAAAGTACTTCTTAGTCCATGCGCCGCGGCAGACGGGAAAAACCACCTGTTTGCATGCATTGTCGACTTATCTCAACCGGCAAGGTGATGTGCATTGTGTGTATGTGTCGGTTCAGCAAGGTCAAGCAGCTCGCCAAGATGTAGATAAAGGAATTGAAGCTGTTTTGACACAAATTGCTGTGGCAGCGCAGAGGCAGCTGCGAGATGATTTTCTGATGAAGCACTGGAGACCTCTGTTTGAACAGGTTGGTGCTGTGAGCGCATTGTTGCAACTGCTCACACAATGGAGTGAACACTCCCGTAAACCAATTGTCTTGTTGCTAGATGAAATTGATGCGTTGGTGGGCAACACGTTGATTGCTGTGCTGCATCAGTTGCGGACAGGCTACTGTGACCGGAACATGTCAGCTCCATTTCCCCAAAGCATTGTGTTATGCGGCATGCGGCACTTGCGTGACTACAGAATGGAGTTGGGTAAGGAGGGCAAGCAGGCATTCGCAGAATCCAGCCCCTTTAACATCAACTCCAAGTCATTGCGCCTAGGGGATTTTTCTCTTGTCGACATTCAAAGCCTGTACGCCCAGCACACGCAAGAGACAGGTCAACAATTTGAAAACGGCGTGTGTGAGCGTGTGTTTGAGCTCACGCAGGGGCAGCCGTGGCTGGTCAATGCATTGGCCTACGAGACCTGTTTTGAAAACAAAGTGGGGCAAGATCGCAGCAAAACCATTACGGTGCAGGCGATAGACCTGGCCAAAGAAAAGCTCATTCAACGCCGCGAAACGCACCTCGATCAGCTAATGGCCAAGCTCAAGCAAGAGCGTGTGCGTCGGGTGATACAACCCTTTTTGCTGGGAGAGGCCCGGCCAATCCCGCATGAAGACGTGGAATACGTGTTGGACTTGGGGTTGCTACGCCAGGGAAAAAGCGGTGGGCTTTTTCTTTCTAACCCTATCTACGGCGAACTGATTCCCCGAGCAATGACATGGGATTTTCAAGATGCAATTCCCCTGCAGCGTCCTGCCTATGTGGATACAAAAGGCCAACTGTGCATGGAGTGGCTCATGCAGGAGTTCCAACAATTTTTTCGAGAGAACTCCGACAGTTGGCTAGAGGGTTTTCAATATAAAGAGGCAGGCCCCCATTTGATTTTGCAAGCATTCCTCCAGCGCATCGTCAACGGCGGCGGAACCATTGCGCGCGAGTACGCCTTGGGGAGAAAGCGCACAGATCTGCTTGTGGTGTGGCAACAAGAGCAAAGAGTTGTATTGGAGCTGAAACTTGTCCACTCCAAAGACGGTTTAGACAAAACGCTGCACGAAGGGCTGCAGCAAACCGCCCAATACATGGACAGCTGTGCAGCTACCGAAGGACACTTGCTGCTGTTCGATCGCCGTGCAGGCAAATCATGGGACGAACGCATTTGGGTGAAACACGAAACATCTTCCGACGGCACACCCATCACCGTTTGGGGTTTGTAAAGATAGGGCAATGGCTACACAAACGGGCTATCTTGTAAGCAACTAAACGAGTCCGTTGTTGGTGTCATGGTGCCTACGGTGCTGACTCCCGATTGGTTGAACTGTACGGCAAATCAGAAAAGTGAACTATTTAAAGAAATGATTGATGATTCAGTGTGCGTTGATTTGATCTAAACATTGCCGCAGCTTTTGCGCTTGGCTTTGCAGCTGTTCATGTAGCTGCTGTTTGGCCTGTACAACGTTGGCAGGAGCACGGTCTACAAACTGGGGATTTGCCAGTGTTGCTTGTAGAGCAGTTAATTCTTTGTTGACCTTGTTTAATTGTTGGTTCAGGCGTTGTTGTTGACGTTGATTGTCAGCTTGTGTTGGCAATACCACAGCATCTACTTGGGGTGCTGGATTTGTGTGTGCAGTAGGGGGCACTTCAAATTGCCCGCGTAGATGCACTTGCACGCTTTCGGCATGTGCCAATTGTGCAATAAGCGGAATGTGATTTTGCAGCAGCTGCTTTGTGGTGTGTGTGTCTGTTAGCAGAATGACAGGCAATTTTTGCGATGCTGGCAAGCCCGACTCCTGCCGTGCCGAGCGAGTCAGGGTGACCGCTTGCTGCAACAACTCCATGTGGGATTCAGCTTGCTCGTCGATCCAAGTCGGATCGTGTTGGGGATACTCTGCCATGCAGCAAAAAGCGTGTTGCGAAGGTTGGGGGCTAACCTGCTGCAAACGCGCCCATAGCTCTTCGGTAATAAACGGGCACACTGGGTGCAGCAGACGCATGGTGACCTCAAGCACGTGTTGCAAAACGCAAGCCGTAACGTTTGCCGAAGTGGTTGATTCTGCTTTTTTCTCTTGTACATGCAGCTGCACTTTGGCAGATTCCACGTACCAATCGCATAGCTGGGACCAGACAAATTGATAGAGCGTCTGTCCCATTTCATCAAACCGATAGCCATCGACAGCCTTGTTAACACTCTGAATGGTGCGCTGCAAACAACACAAAATCCAACGGTCACATAGCGACATGGCCGGTCTTAACGAAGCGATTTGCAAATTGTTTTGGGCAGTCGCACACTTTTGGGAAGCTTGTTGCAAATGGGGCAACGCAAATCGAGTCGCGTTCCACAGTTTGTTTAAAAAGGAGCGGTATCCCACCACGCGCGGCACAAAGAGGCGCACGTCGCGGCCTTGACCCGATAAAATGGCTAAACTGAGTCGAAGTCCATCGGCGCCCACAGGGGGAATTCCATCAGGAAAATTTTTGGCAATTCCTTCTAACACGCTGTTTAAGCGAGAGGGTGCAATGGGGTGTTGGCGTGTTTTGTCTTGCAGCTGCTGCAGCGTGCAGCCTTCCATCACATCGAGTGGGTCAATGGCATTGCCCAGGGACTTGGACATTTTTTTGCCATGGGCATCGCGTACCATGGCGTGCAGATACACGTGCTTAAAGGGGACGCGCCCCATAAAATGAATGCCCAGCATCATCATGCGTGCCACCCAAAAAAATAGAATGTCGAAACCGGTCTCAAGCACAGCACTGGGATAAAAAGCTTCTAAATCTTCTGTTTTTTGCGGCCATCCAAGGGCGGCAAACGGCCACAATCCCGATGAAAACCAGGTGTCTAGCACATCCTCTTCTTGCACATATCGCTTGGGATCTTGCTTGGCTAGGTCGGTGGTGGACGCCACACAAAAGCTGCGAATCTGCTCATCGCTGAGCATCTCTAGCGCCATGCTGAGTAGTTCACGGGGGGCTCTCCCTGCCAGCAGTGCTTCTAGTGCGGGGGTTGTTTGCTCTTTTCGCTGCTTGGCATCGTTTTGAATGGCTTGCGCAACGGCCTGCAAGTCGTAGTACACAGGAATGCGGTGCCCCCACCACAGTTGGCGGCTAATGCACCAATCTTGAATATTATCTAAAAAGTGATCCCACGTTTTTTTCCAGTTTCCTGGAAAAATCTGCGTATCGCCTCTATCGACAGCTTGCTTGGCTTTTTGAGCCAAAGGTGCAGCTTTTACAAAGTACTGTCGGCTGATCATGGGCTCAATCACTTCACCCGAGCGCTGCGAGACACTCACGTTGTGCTCAATG
>JBCCES010000100.1:0-5407 GCA_039030115.1 Myxococcota bacterium | reverse complement strand
GAAAAAGAGCGCAATAGCTAGTCATACAACAAACACGAGGAATCACTCTGCACAACCAAACAACAGGCCAGATAACAGGGGTCCAACCATGACAATAGTTCCTGAGGTTCCTGATTCTATCCAACAAAAAGCAGCGCTTGAAAAATATTTTCAAGAAACAATTGAAAACACAAAGAAAAGCTTAATCGAATTATCTGAATATTTAGAGCAAAAACTTAAATTAACAAAACAAAATAAAAAAAGAGTTGCTAAAAAACCAGAACCAGAAAATGCTCTCCAATATGCCACTACAGTACACACAAAATTAATAGCAATAACAAAGCTGAAAACAGCAGATTTACAAAAATTGCAAGCGCAATGGAACTTCGTTCTACAGAACTGCTCCCAACCTATCGTACGTCAGCTTACCCTCGCTTGTATAAACACCGCCTTAGTATTGCAAGAGATGTTGGAACACCAACAAAAGGTTCCAGAACTATTCAAGAAGCATCAACTCAAGAAACATCAACTGCAAGAAATAGAAAAAATCATGAAAAAAACACAAAACGTCAAGGCCGTTATGATGATTAGTCAAGCACGGATACAGATGTTAGATATTGATAATGATTTAAAATTCACTTTGGAAGCTCTTAAAAAAAGTATCGAAAAAATAAAAAAGAAAAATAAAGCCATTGAATATGCAGATTTAGGTGATTTGGACGGTCTAATTGCATTAGGCAATACAGTGATCGATGAATTAAAGGACAACGAAGGAAAGCACGCAATAATCTGGAAATCTGTTCAGCAGATCGCAGGACTCTCAAAACAGATGATGCAGACAAAAACGAGAGCAGAAGAAAAATCGGAAATGGCCAAAGAGCAATTAAAAAAAGGTGATTTAACGAATGTTTTCTTAACTCTCCAAAAAGTCTCTAGCTTCCATAACACGGCTGGAGACATTCGCATTGCTGTTAATGACATTTGGGAGCATATGACTGCATCTCTGCAATCTGTGAATGTCCGATAATTTATATTATGTTAACTTTAGTGTCAGGCAACAGTTTGGACCTATGTCCTCTGTTGTCTCTTACTTTCTTTCTTAAGGAATTGCAGCCAACTATCCAGCAAACGAACCCACGGGCTTTGTCACTATGAAACAGTTCTAAAGTCGACTGCTTTTACGATGCCTTATTGAGTTGATGCTGCGTCCAACGGCTTATAGCCAACCATCCAGCAATGGATAAAATCACAACACATAAAGAGATAAACTGGCTGGTAGATAGGAGACCCTCGATTAAAAACCCTCGCGCCTTGTCACCACGAAACAGTTCTAAAATCGAACGCAAGCAAGAGTAAGAAATCATGTATGTAAAAAATACTTGCCCATAGAAGCGTCGCCGTGGCGACACGTACAATAACAGACAAAATAAACCAACACACCCGATAGACTCCGCTAACTGAGAGGGAAACAGCGGCAAAGTGCTTTCTAATGTTTGCATGAGCTGCACAGCCGGCTGGGGCATGCTATGAATCAAGTTGCTATAAGCAATAGACCCCTGAGGAAACCGCAACGAGATGGGAAAGTCAGCAACAACACCACCCGCTTCGTTTAAATGATAAACGTGCTTGCCAAAACAGCAACCGGCAGCCAAGCACCCTAGCCGACCAATAGCTTGAGCTAATGGAACTCCTAAAACCATCACATCGGCAAAAGCAAAAACAGGCAGTTTATGATGTTTGCAAAACCACCAAAAAGCCACTAACCCCCCAAAAAAGTTTCCCCAATAGACAGAACCTCCTTGCCACAAAGCAAGAAATCGAGGAATCCAGATGCCTAGGCCGCTGATATACAACCACGGCTCAGTGACAAAAAATGTCTTCCATTCCACCAGCATAAAAACAATGCGTCCCCCAATAATTCCTCCCAACAAGGCCCAAAAACTAAAATCGAGAACCTCCTGATCGAAATGTCCCTGATGCAGTGCCTGGCGATAAGAGATGTGCACAGCCAACAGAAAACCTGCCGCAACTAAAAAACCGAATGTATAAATGGGAAGGTTTAGTAAGGGAATGCGAATCAGCTCCGGTAACATATTGTTTCTCCTCCTATCGGTTTTTCACTTTATCATCTATTTTCAACCGATGCCCGCGCTGGAGAAATCAGACACAATTACAATTGTGTTGGCCACATAAGAGCAAGAGCCACTGTTTGCCAAGTAGCCGCTGCCAAAAAGGGAGCAAAGGGTATGGCGTGTTTTGCTAACTGCTCTTCTGGCTTCTCTTGATGCCATTTTTTAAGAATCCAAGACCTGTTCGTAGCACGATAAAATAGATGAAATAAAATGCTTTGTAAACTGGCTAAAAAAACAATTATTGGCAGCCAAAACAGACCCATATAAGCAGCAATTCCTGCAAGCAACAAAGGGTCGCCCCATCCCATTGCAGACTGCTGTGGCCCAATGCGTTTTATATATTGCAGTATTTTAGTGCTGGCAACTAACACCATCCCCAATACAATTAAAGCCCCAAAGCTTGCTACAATGCGTTGCAACAGGCTTGCCGATAGCACACAGTCCGCGGTGCCATATTGTTCAAGATACGAGAAGGCTCCAAATCCTAATCCAGAAACCCATAACACAACAAGCAAATGAAGCGGAATCCACCCTGTTTGTGCATCTACATGGGCAATGCCAAGCAACAACCAGCACAATACAAACAACTGTATTGTACACAAGCTGTTTCCCCAACGTGCAACTAGCAGGCATAACAACACACCACATAAGAGCTCTAGAAAAAGTAAATTGGGCGCAATTCTTGTGCGACAGGTCCTACATCGCCCTCGTAAAAATCCATAAGAGATCACAGGCAATAAATCGTACCAGGCCAGCTGCGTGTGGCAGTGCAAACAAAAAGAGCGAGGAGTCCACAGGCCAATGCCACGTGGAAGCCGATCGATGAGCACGCCCAGTAAGCTGCCAAACGCAGCACCTGTAGCAAACATCAACACCGTCAACATCATTTGTGCAACAGCAATTTTGACCTCAATCATTGTCGTTTTGCAGCTTTTTCCACAGAACCCGGGACAACTCTTTTACGCCTTTTCCCGTTGCAGCGCTTATGGCAAGAACCGGTGTGGGTGGTTTCACAGCACGAGCTAGGGCAGCAAAACAAGCGCTTTGATAAGAATCTGCATGATCGAGCAGATCGCATTTGCTCAAAACAACAACGTGAGGCAAATTAGATAACTTGGGATTGTAACAATGCAGCTCACGACGCAGAGTTTGGTACTGTTTGACCACCCGATCCTGTTGCACCTGCTTATCAAAACAGGGTTCAACCAAATGACAAAGCAGGCGAACCCGCTCTAGGTGTTTCAAAAAACGGATTCCCAAACCGGCACCTTCGCTGGATTTCTCAATCAGACCTGGAATGTCGGCCATCATATAACAGTGTTCCTTGTCCAGATAAACAACTCCTAATTGAGGGCGCAACGTGGTAAATGGGTAGGCACCTATTTTGGGGCGAGCTGCACTCATGGCAGCAAGTAAAGTGGATTTACCAGCGTTAGGAAAACCCAATAACCCCACGTCTGCCATCAATTTCAGACTCAAAATAACTGTACGTTGCTGACCAGGCTCACCTTGTTGGGCAAATGCAGGAGCTTGACGAGTGGAACGCACAAAATGGGTGTTTCCCAGCCCTCCTCGCCCGCCGCGACACACCATTGCCTGCATGCCATCTTGTGTCAAATCTGCCAATAGCTCTCTGCTTGAAGCATCAAATATCTGTGTCCCTATGGGAACCTGCAGCAAACAGTCTTTGCCATGGGCGCCGTAACAATTTTTAGGCCTTCCCGGAAAACCATTTTGTGCTTGCAATCGAGGTTTGTACCGTAAGTCCAATAAAGATCGTTTACTGGCATTGGCTTGTATAATGACATGCCCTCCCCTGCCGCCATCACCACCAGCAGGCCCTCCTTGCGGCACGCCTTTTTCACGTCGCCATGCCACCAGTCCATCCCCCCCACGACCTGAACTCACCCACACCGTGGCTTCATCAACAAAGTGCGTTTTCATCTTTTCATACAGACAAATAAAACCAGCATATCACCATAACAACGCTGCCACACTGTTGTGTAACCATCCGGCAAATGGGGAGGAAACTGTTTGTGACAACGCACAACAGCCAAACCCTCAATTTGAAAAAAACCGGATAAACGTTGCCAAAAATCCTCCGATAAACGCAACGCATAAGGAGGATCTACAAAAATAAGATCGTATTTTGCATCCCCTGCGTGCAACACATAGGCAAGAGCATCTTGCTGCAGCACGCAACAAGAAGATTCTGCGGACAAAAGAGAGATGTTTCTCTTGAGACAAGCACATGTTTCGCCATCTTGTTCAACAAACGTGACATGTTGCGCTCCACGAGACAACGCCTCTAAACCGCTGCTTCCACTACCAGCAAACAGATCCAATCCCTGTGATGTTTCAATGCGTTCTCGCCCAAGAGCCGAAAAAATTGCTTCACGCACCCTTGTGGTCACAGGTCTTACACAACCACGAGCAGCCGCTTCAGGAACATCGATCCATCGTCCTCGCCACTTGCCTGCCACAATGCGCAGACGCCCTGTGGACTTTGCTGCCAAGGATTTCACTGTTTTTGCGAATCGATATGTTGATGAAGCAACTGTTTGAGAGATGCACTGATCTGTTTCAAACCATTGGACCCAGCGGTCACTTTTGCAATGCTCACCTGCAAATTTTTTGCAATGTGCCGTTGCGGTTTTCCCGAACACAACAAAGCATGC
The DNA here is from genome assembly GCA_039030115.1 of Myxococcota bacterium. Classification (GTDB taxonomy): domain Bacteria; phylum Myxococcota; class UBA727; order UBA727; family JABDBI01; genus JBCCEX01. The sequence goes on along the minus strand of JBCCES010000100.1, from coordinate 618 downwards.
ACAATGCGATAGCGATTGGCCAAAGACTCTTGCTCATGAAGGGTCAACAACAACCTGAGCAACTCATCCATGTGTTGCCTGTCTTGCACATGTGCAAGCAACTGCACCAATTCATCCCAGCCTTTAAGGCTAGCGCCGCGTTTCAACAAACGAAGGCCACCTTTTTCCTTAAGTGTCATCGACTCTCTCTTCTAAGATCACATGATTTTAATCGGCCATTAAATAGCAGTGAAGCCAGCTTGCATCTTTCCCGCTGTTATGTCAAGTTGTGACCTGAATAATAAAGAATTGTTTTTTGGAAGTTATCGATGGAATTGGAAAAGGCGCGAAGAGATTGTAGGAAATCCATTTCATTGGATGACTACGAAAAAAACTGGAGAGGATTAGAAAAATTTCAAAACGACCTGCAAAATTGTCTTCGCCCCTATATTTTTTCCATTAATTCCATGAGAGAACTTATCGTTGAAGCCCTGCATTGCATAAAACCTGTCGACGAGCTTATTAAAAACCAGAGGACGTGTTTAGAGAAATGCATCACAGAGGTACTTGAACATTGGAGTTTTTTAAGAAAAGAATCCCCCCTGGAAAATATAACATTATTTCAGGAATTTATTGCGG
>JBCCES010000099.1:0-5444 GCA_039030115.1 Myxococcota bacterium | reverse complement strand
GGTTCGCGTATGACATGGGGGCGGTTCGTGTATAACGTGGGGGCGGTTCGTGTATGACGTGGGGGCGTTTCACGTATGATATGGGGGCGTTTTAGGTATGTTAAGCCCAATTTGCAGAAGCATAGGGGTGTTTCGTGTATGGAAATTTATTGCAAAACAAGCACCCAAGCGCGCGAAAACACTTTTCTGAGTCTCAACAATAGAACAATTATAGAACAATGGGAACATCTGAATCACAAATCACACACTCAACATAGCAAATTCTTGACCTGCATACAAAGAAAACTAAGGCGTACACGAAACGCCCCCATGATTCGAGGTGATGGTTGTGATAAAACCCTAAGGGATGTGCAAAGAACAGATCGGAAAAAGTTGAGGGCAGACCAGGGAGATCAAAACAATGCAGCAACTCGAAACGACGGTAACTAAAGGTTTTGAAAAGGAACTTAATCAGATAGGCAACAAAGCAGCAAACGGTAACACAAAAGTTGTTTCAGCTGAAGCCGAAGTCATACAAGTCAAAGGCCTGAAACATGCGCTTTACAAACCGCTGCTCCTACAACAAACAGCTATACCTAACACAGTACTGCGAAGCTCCCTGTTTGGCATTATTTCAAAAGGAAAGCGCGAACAAGTTAAAAACAAAATGATGTTTACTTGCGGTAGTACCTCAATTACTTTTACGGGAGAGCTACTAGGTCAAGATGACCTCGATGTATTTATGGCATCTATCAAAAAGATTTACGACAGCGGCTCATTTTGTGCAAATTGTTCACTTTACTGGCTTCGTAAGACTCTTGGTTTGGCCAAAGGCAAATCTTCCTCCGACAGGATTAAAGCTTCTTTAGAGAGGTTAACGGAGGCAACGATCAAAATTAGAACAAGCAAGGTTTACTACTGTGGCCACCCTATAGACTATTTCAAGTTTGACAAAAGAGTACAGAGATACAAGCTGAAAATTAATCCTGATATAGCAGGGCTTTTCCAACAAGGGTATGCCAAAGTAAACTTGGAAACTAGATACAAACTTAAAGGGGATTTCGCCAAATTTCTGCACGGACTGGTTGCATCACACGAAGCCCCCTATCATAGGCCTCAGAAATACTCCTTGGGAAAGCTACGAGGGCTGTGCAACTCACAGGATGGGAACAATAGTAGATTCAAAGCGAGTATCAAGAAAGTCATGACACAGTTCAAAGAAAGCAATATTATTTGCAACTGGGGGATTGATGGCAACATTTTTTGGTTTACTAAGACCTAACCCGACATACAAGAGACACCGGCGAAGGAAATCAGTTATTGACATGAACAACACAAAAACAGACGAGCTTACCAACCAGCAAGATGAAAACCACGCTAACTCCCTCTCCGTGGGAGACCTGCTTGATGCTGCGGATCAGCGGGTTCATGTGGCAATCAAAGAAACTGTGGATCAAATAATACCCTCACCGAAAGAACAACTGCATATTCACGAAGCAGAACGAGGGATACTTTGTGCTATCTTGTTTGATAATAGCAGCTACGAAAAAGCAGTTTTAGACGGACTACGTTACGAAGATTTTCATCATCCAGCACATGGTGCCGTTTTCCAAGCCATGCAACAGCTGCACGATGCTCATCAACCCATTGACCTAATCACCCTGACAGAACAGCTCACGCGCAACAATAAACTGCAAGCTGTAGGTGGACGAAGCATGCTTACAAAACTGCAAACTCTACTACCAGCAACCACCCATTCGAGTGCCTACACAAAGCTGATTCAAGACAGAGCTTTGCTGCGCCGTCTGCTAGGAGTACTACAAGAGGGAGCACAACGAGTGTTGAACCCCAAGGGCAATGCCAAGGAGATTATCGATCAAATTGAGCAGGCTATCTTCTCTATTCGCCGCGCATCCACCAGTAAAGACGTTGTCCACATTGGCATGCCAGCCGAGCAGGCCATAGAGCGTTATAAAGCACTTAACAATAGCAAAACACCGATTACAGGCACCCCGTCTGGTTTTTGGGCTTTGGATCAACTAACACGAGGCTTGCAGCCAGGGGCACTGCTTGTGGTTGCTGCACGTCCTTCCATGGGTAAAACAGCCTTTGCTCTCAATACTGCTTCACATGTAGCAACTAAACAGAACAAACCGGTCATCTTCTTTTCCCTAGAAATGAGCACCAATGAGCTAACGGACCGCTTAATCAGCTCCGACGCACGAGTAAACCTCACCAACCTCCATCGCGATAACACACTAAAGAATCACTACTCAACGCTAAGAGAGTCTGTTGATAAACTCAAAAAATCCCCGATGTACATTGACGAGACAGGCTACATGTCGCTTTCTGAATTACGCTCAAAAGCCCGACACATGACACAGCGACACCAAGTGGAACTAATTGTTGTGGACTACCTACAATTAATAAATAGCGACACCTCTTACAACAACAAAGCCACTGAAGTTGGAGAAATTTCCAGAGGTCTCAAGTCGCTAGCACGCGAATTAAAGGTACCGATCATTGCCCTGTCTCAGCTCAATCGAAGCGTAGAATCTCGCACCGACAAACGCCCCATGATGAGCGATCTGCGGGAGTCAGGCGCCATTGAGCAAGATGCCGATGTCGTCATACTCCTATACCGCGAAGAGTACTATCTACAAGACCGTACACCCGAAGCATTGCAAAATATCGCAGAGATTATTGTAGCGAAAAATCGTAATGGCCCAACAAATACATTCAGGCTGCATTTCGATAGAAACATTGTACGTTTTAATAGCTTAGCTTAGGCAAAGGATCATCAGCCATCATATCATCCCCTCGTCTCACCACTAAAAACCCCCTCATCGGTCCCCAGCAATTGACACACACACCCAGCCTGCTATCTTTCTCCTATATCAACAACAAAGATTTCACATGGCACACAAACAAAAACCCTTTGATCCATCCAAAGCCTGCACCGCAGATGATCTACACCACCTTCTAAACACCCCAGACCTGTCACCACAATTTTTCCGTAAGTTCATGTTGCATAAATCTGGCGCTGCTCGCTGCTTTTGCCGACACCACTTCTCGCAGCAGACCAAACGCAAGCTGTATCTCACCCGGATGGAGGTGCTGCACGAGCAGTTTATCGACGAGCGCATGCAAGATAAAATCGGCAATGTGGTGTTACGCACGCCCTCTCGCCCTCCAAAAAGGGGCTGGTCTTATATCATCATTCTCCACTGCTGCGAACCGCACCTGCTTACTTCGCCTGTTATAGCTCGCTGCCTACAACGCATTTACGACATGCATACACACACTGTTGCAGATGATAAACTGCCGCGCTTCCACCTTATCTTGTTTCACACCAACCAGGGGGATGACTTAGACCCCACCCAACCTAAAGATCTGCCGCGCTACCTTCCGCTACAGCCCATGGGGTATGCCTAAAACAGGCAACCTACCCACGCTACGGCTTGTTCGAACGTGCCTGTGCCTGTTGGTGAAACTGCTTGAGGGCGTTGGCTTGCTGCCTGGCAAAAGCCTCCTGCTGCGGCGACACAACAGCAGGGCAGCTGTCAAGCGGATGTTGCGGCTGATCAGCAATTGATGCCACTTGTTTATGAGCATGACGTTCATGCTTCAAATCCTGCACCGCTGCTTCTAGGTGATGCTGCAAGACCACATCGACATCGTCACCAAACGACTGATGCAGATCCCGCAATGTTTGCCGCCCCAAATGCTGCTTAATCTGCTGCAAGGCAATCTGCCGAATCCGCCGACCCTGCTGCGGCGACAACTCCCGATGGTTACGCGTGCGCGGCTTCACATGCGTTTGATAGATCGACTTGACCACATGCATCACCACATCATCGGTGTTGCGGATAATCTGTGCCAACGTCTGGTTGCGCACCTTGCTGGCCCAGGCACTGGTAAGACTCTTAATGCCAACACCGGCCAACCCCAATAGCACCGAGCCACCGGTATACAGCAACTGTTGTAAAACATCGTGTTCGCTCATGGTTTCCTCTTGGCTGCGATATGATGACAATGCCGCGTGAGCATAGCTTGCAACGTTGCTAACTGTACCTGCACTTGCTCTAACTTATGCTCCACAGAGGTGAGACGTTGATGCAGCGCCCGTGTCCACTCTTGCTGCGCAGGGTGATTGGGCAATGCTTTGTGTTCATGCAACTGATGCGCGAGAGTTTGCATGGATTGATCCACATGCTGATGCATAGCAGCTTTAGTAGGAAACACAAAGGCGGCGAGGCTAGCCATAGCCAAGGCAGTGGCCATCAGCGAAGGAAGTGTGATAGTGTGCGGTGCAGGCTGCATAGGCATCTTTTCCCTCCTATCTACCGCCAACCCGACGGCAATACAGGCGACTCCCACACAGTACTAGACGCGGGTTGAAAACTGAAAAAACGTTGATGATGCTGGTCATATACCATCCGGTTTCCCATGCCCCGCCCTACGTAGTGGACGGCGGGGATCCAATGGCGCCAATTCACACCCGTACGAATACATTCGCCAGAGTAATACAAAGCCGCACACAGATTATCACAGCACCATACGTCACTCACTCCATAATCGGTGAATCGGCCTCTCCATGATTTGCCATCAGTAGAGGTATATATCTGACTCAAACGGTTCGGCCCCCTGCTAAACAAAACACAAAAGCATCGGTTGGATGGATCCCACAAAAGGCGCTTACATCCTAGGAAAGCTCCTCCAGCAAGCTGGGTCATGTGCCATGTATCCATATCTTTACGTTCGCTAAATAATATAGTGCCTCCATCTCCCGCAACAACAAATCCATTGGCACCGGATACAGCATATCGCAACGTAACCTGTGTTGGAGTTCGGCACTGTTTGAACATATTGGTGCTTTTATTGCGGAGTTTGCCGGTATTTGCTACCAAGATAGTCCCCTGTTCTCCAACCAACAAACAAAGCGAGTTTCCAAAAAAGTTCCCCAGCAACCGAACCGAAACACCTGTTGAGATAACACGCCAGGATCCGCTTAAGCCACCACAGTGTTCCCAAAAAAATGCGTTTCCATTATCACCAGCAGCTATTAAGCCCACAGGAAAATAATGAGAAACGGTGTGAAGGTTATAACCACTGGTTCCTTGGATCAATGAACATCTATTATCGAGTGAGTAAATTCCGTTTCCAACCCCAATCAAAATCGGGCTTTTTGTTGAAGGGCCATATTGAAAAGGACATAGGTCATTGATGTTGGAGGAGAAAGAAAAGCTTTTCCAAGAGGACTTTTGCAGCAACAGCATGGACCGACTTAAAATCTCGTTATGTCGTAAACAGTCTTGCATTTTCTCGGTTTCTTTCAGCTTTTGGGTAAGCTGTTGTTGGGTTTTTTCTAACTTCTGACTTACATGCTGAAGACGTTCGTTGGTATCAGTATCCTGTTGCTTGAGCCGCATTTGCGTTTTTTGCAACTGCCCAATAGCATCTTG
>JBCCES010000098.1:0-5461 GCA_039030115.1 Myxococcota bacterium | reverse complement strand
GTAAAAAGAGAGTTTGATATGCAGACGAAAACGTTTGTTAAAGATGGTTTTTTTCTGCCAGAAGCAAAATCTTCGGTCACTTGGATTGATAAAGACAATCTGTTTATCGGAACGGATTTCGGTTCAGATTCGTTGACACAAAGCGGCTATCCCAACGAAGTGCGGTTGTTGCAGCGTGGGCAGCTCTACAAAGAAGCGCGTTTGATTTTTGCTGGAGACAAAACAGATGTCTCTTCAGGTGCATTTCGTGTCTTGACTCCAGATGCTGATGAATTGTTTATTGTGCAAGCACAGTCTTTTCATACAGCGCGCTATTACCATGTGCAAAACCACAAGCCAGTTCCTTTAAGCCTGCCAGAAGATTTTGATGTGGAGGGGATGTTTAAAGGGTTTTTGCTGTGTAAGAACAAGAAAGCGCTCACACACAAGAGCCGAACAATCGTGAAAGGAAGTTTGGTGGCTGTGCCGTTTCAATCTCTGCTTGCTGGCGAGGTCGATTTTCAGGTCGTTTATGCTCCCGATGAGCGTTCAAGCTATCAATACAGTGTTGAAAGCGGGAAGAGGTTATTTGTTGCCGCATTAACAGATGTGAATAGCAAGTTTTATGAAGTCTCTCTTGTGCAGCAGTCTTGGAGACTCACAGAGGTGCCCATTCCGTCGCCAGGGACCTTTGATGTGGTCTCTAGCCACCTAACGAATGGCTCCTTTTTTTACAGTTTCGACAATTTTCTCACGCCCAATACGCTTTTTTTCGTCGACACTACAGGAGAGCATAGCAAGATTACCTCTCAGAAAAGCTATTTTAAAACCAATGACCTTACGGTGTCACAGCGATTTGCGAAGTCAAAGGATGGAACCCGAGTCCCTTATTTTATGGTGTATCCAAAAAACATGCGTCGCGATGGGAGCAATAAGACTCTTTTGTATGGGTACGGCGGTTTTGAAGTCTCGCTAAAGCCAGGCTATTCAGCCATTAATGGGATGAACTGGCTAGAAAAGGGAAATGTGTATGTGCTTGCCAATATTCGAGGTGGAGGAGAATATGGTCCTAAATGGCACCAGGCTGCATTGCAGACCAACCGCACCAAGGCCTTTGAAGATTTTGAGGCCATTGCCGAAGACTTGATTCGGCAAAAAATAACTTCGCCAGCTCAATTAGGGATTCAGGGCGGTAGCAATGGGGGGTTGCTGGTGGGTAGTGTATCTGTTCGCAGGCCTGAACTGTTTAAAGCAGTTGTCTGTTCGGTACCTCTGTTAGATATGCGTCGGTACCATAAGTTGCTTGCGGGTAACAGTTGGATGGCCGAGTATGGTGATCCAGATGATCCACAGGTGTGGGAACGCATGAAAACCTATAGTCCATATCACAACATCGATCCACACAAAAGCTATCCAAGGATTTTTATTACCACGTCCACTCGAGATGATCGGGTGCATCCTGCCCATGCCCGCAAAATGGTTGCTCGCTTAAAGCAACTTAATAAGCCTGTTTTGTATTATGAAAACATCGAAGGGGGCCACTACGGGGCAAGCAACAACGCGCAGATTGCTCACCTCATGGCCCTGCAGTTTGCTTACCTCGACATGGAGTTGTCTCATTGAAACCAGCAAAGTATCTATGGATGGCTACTTGTGACAGATTCGTTTCGCTCTTGCAAGCGAAGCCCTTTGGGAATCATGATGTTGTCCAGCAATGCAAACAACCCTTGGGCCAGCAGAGCCATGCAAGCAGCAGGAATAGCACCTTGTAGGATTTGCCAAGTGTTATTGAGCCGAATGCCGGTCAAAATGGCTTGCCCATACCCCCCTGCTCCTACCAAAGCACCGAGGGTTGCTGTGCCAATGTTAATGACAGTTGCTGTTTTCATGCCTGCAAGAATGTGACGAGAAATCAGAGGCAACTCAATGCGCCACAATCGGGCAAAACGCCCCAAACCAATCACTTGGGCCGATTCCTGAAGCTCTGAGGAGATGCTGCGCAGCCCTGTAGCTGTGTTGCGCACAATGGGAAACAGACTGTACAAAAACAGGGCCATGACAGCAGGCAGTGTGCCAATGCCAAGCAGAGGAATCATAAACACCAGCAAAGCTAAAGAGGGAATGGTTTGCAATATGCCTGTGACGCCCAGTATGAGGCGGCCTGCAACGGAACTGTTTCCGGCCCATAGTCCTAAAGGAACAGCTGTGGTAATGGCCAATGCCATAGAAACAAGCACCATTTGAAGATGTTCTTTTGTTTGTCGCCAAAAAGGGTGTTGATGGATCAGCTGTTTGGGGGTTGTGATTAAACCGGCTTGTATCATAAAAGCTTGTGCCACTTCTCGCTCGCTTTTGCCGGGTTGTGAGGCTGACTTATTGAGGGCAATCATCTGTTTTTGGGAGATTTGATTGTGCAAGGAGTGTAGCGTTGCAACCGCCTGGGGGTTTTTGTGATGCAGGTCGTGTCGGTATAGAAAAAGAGCGTCGTAGCGAGGAAAAGCATTGCGATCATCTTGCAAAACAGTGACCCAATCTTGTGCTAGCTGACTTTCTGTTGTGTATACATCAATAAGATCCACAGATTTTTGCTGTAGAATTCGGTAGGCGAGGTCGTGCTCCAAAACACTCGAAGCGGTTTGTGGCAGTCCATAAGTCGATTGAATCAGTGGCCAACAGTCTTGACGGTAACGAAACTCAGGGCTAAATCCCGTGCGCAACTGCGGATGATTGCGTAAATCGGAAAGCGATGTAATGCCTAGTCGACGGGCCTGCTGTGTTCGCATGGCTAGACCATAGGAGTTGGAGAAGCCTAACGACTGCGTGCGGGCAAGACCTTGTTGTTGTAGCAGGTCATCCAGTTTGCTGCCGCTGTGTGTGGTAGATAGCATCTCTTGCAGCGTGCCTAAATACTCTGCGTAGGCGTCAATTTCACCGGCACGCAAAGCCTCCCAGAGAACGCGAGAGCCCCCCAAAGCCATTTTATGCTGCACGGGTAATTTGTTGTGTGAAAGAACTTGTACAGCGCATTCGGCAAGGATGATCCCTTCTGTAAATGCCTTAGAGGCTACACGAAAAGGGGGAACTTCATTGCTTGTTTGAGCAGCAGTAGATGCAAGCAGAACAAAGCATGTTGTGAGACGTTGTTGTGTTGTACCCCAAAAAATGTTGACAACCCTTTTTTTGCGATCCTGCTTCATGCACTTTCCAACTGGGAAGAGAAAGATGCTGTCGGTTGAGATCGAATAAAATCTGTTACGAAAGTCTGTTTGGGAGATTGTAAAAGATCTTTCATGTTCCCTTGTTGAACAATGCGTCCTTGTTTCATGAGAACGGTGCAATCAGAGAAAAATTCAGCTTCTGCCATGTCGTGTGTGACCAAAATCACCGTTTTGCCCAAGTCACGAATGAGATTGCGCAGTTGTTGTTGGAGACGAGAACGGGTAAGGGGGTCTACGGCACCCAGGGGTTCGTCGAGCAAAAGCAGATCGGGGTCTAACATGAGTGCCCGCATCAGGCTGATTCTCTGTCTTTGCCCACCTGATAACTGGGCCGGATAATGCTTCAAACGATTAGAGGGGAAATGCGTTAGAGTGACAAGACGATGGAGTTGCTGCGTGATGCGTTTTGTGTTCCACCCCAAGTGTTGGGCCATGAGTGTTGCGTTTTCTTGCGCAGTGAGGTGGGGAAATAGACCGCCGCGCTGAATCACATATCCCATTTTCAAGCGCATCGTACTAGATGTCTGAACGGTTAGTCTTTTTCCTTGAAACCAAATGTCTCCTTCGTCGGGTTGCAAAAGGCCCACCATAAGACGCATGAGAGTAGACTTTCCGCAACCGCTTGGTCCAACCAATGCCATGGTTTCCCCAGATTTTACCTGTAAAGAAATGCCGCGTAGCGCCTTGAGATTTCCATAGGATTTGCAGATGTTTTCAATGCGTAACATGTAACAGATGCTTGGTCGTTTTTGTGATTTGCTAGTTACTTTACGATGCCTCATGTTTTGTTTGGATGCAACTGCAAGTGCATAGATACGATACAATACCTTGCAATTTGAATATTTATAATGCAAAATACTAGGTATGTTGGCGCGCTGGATGACCAAAAAGCTTGAGAAACGGATTGCGCAAGTGCCTGCAGTCGCTCTGCTTGGTGCACGGCAAGTGGGCAAAACAACGCTTGCCAAGACCGTGGCGAAGGGTATGGATTCCATCTACTTGGATTTGGAAGCGCCAAACGATCTCCTGAAACTGAGAGACCCTGCCGGTTTTTTAGATAATCACAGCGATAAACTGGTTATTCTAGATGAGATACAGCAGGCCCCAGACCTGTTTATGCTGCTAAGAGGTCTCATTGACAAAAACAGAGAACAGGGTCGTAAAACAGGACAGTTTTTGCTCCTTGGATCGGCGTCAATGGATCTGCTGCGTCAATCTTCTGAGAGTCTTGCCGGACGGATTAGCTACATGCAGATAAGTGGTTTGAATGTGTTAGAGATTGGTCATCATCAAAAAGATCAGCAAAAGCTTTGGCTTCGCGGAGGGTTTCCAGACAGCTATCTGGCTGCCGACGATGATGCGGCCATGGATTGGCTAGAAGATTTAATTCGCACCTACCTTGAACGTGACGTACCGCAAATGGGTTTTCGTGTGCCCGCAGGCAGGCTACGCCGTTTATGGACAATGTTGGCTCATTTGCAGGGTGAACCCGTTAATGTCAGCAAACTCGCCAGTAATTTAGAAGTTCAACGCTCTGCACTCAATCACTACATCGGTATTTTAACGGACCTGCTATTGGTCAGGCGCTTGGAGCCTTGGTACGCCAATGTGAAAAAGCGGCTGATCAAATCACCGCGTTACTACATACGTGATAGCGGTATCCAGCACCGTCTGCTCGGTATTGATCACTATAACGCCCTGCTTTCCAACCCAGTGTTGGGAAAAAGTTGGGAGGGTTTTGTCATTGAAAATATCCACTCTGTCTTGCCGCGCCGCGCTGAAACCTATTTCTACCGCACGGCTGCTGGGGCAGAGATTGATCTCGTCGTGAAGATGCCTTCATCGGAAATTTGGGCTGTGGAGATCAAACACGGTGTTGCACCCAAACTGAGTAAACATTACCATCAAACCTGCCGTGACGTGAACGCAACGCACAAATACATCCTCTATGGTGGAGACGATGAGTTTCCGGTTGGTCATGATGTCACTGTTATCTCTTTACCAAGGCTGATGAAAAGAGTGCAGTCTTAAACTGCACAACCCTATGGAACGATCGCTGCGACTGTTTTCGATGCATAACCTGAATCTGGTGTTGGATGATGCGTTGCTCTTGACATCCATGCATGAGGCAGGCAAGCAAAGGAGGTGACAAGTCATGCAATGGATAGGTTAATCAGCAATCACAACATTGTGGTGTGCACAGGTGCGGGAGGCGTCGGTAAAACCACGACGGCAGCGGCCATTGGCCTGCGTGCAGCCAGCTT
>JBCCES010000097.1:0-5471 GCA_039030115.1 Myxococcota bacterium | reverse complement strand
CACCGACTCCACACGCAATTGTGGGGGAAAAACGTTTTTGTTGCGCCATTTGTTCAGATTTGTCGCTTGTAACCCTAAACTCCACCACGCTCCTTTTACCACAAAAACATGGGGAGAATTTCCCAAGCGCACATGCAATCTCCCAAAACCATCGGCCATGTTTCCCATGGTGAGAGACCATTGTTGCTTATCACCTTTAAACAGCCGCACCATGCCTTGCTCGGGCAACTGCCCAACTCCGTATTGATTGTGTTTGTTGGCATGCTGCGACACCAAATAGTCGTGCTCCAATTCTTTCAAGGTGCGGAAGAGATTGGTGATTTCGTTGGTACTAGCAAGTACCTGTTTTGTCCCTTCAGATGTTGGTAACTCCAAGCGCCATTTGCCTTGCTTACGGAACAATACGAGGCGCTGCTTGCCTTCTAACTCGATTCGATCTATATGAGATTGGGTCAGAGAGAGGGGCTGGAATTGGTGTGTACTTGCTTGTTTGTCTATTTGCGTAGCAAAGTATGTGAATGTCAAAGCAAGACACGTTATCGACCAAAATAGAAGGCTTTTGTTCATTGTCTATTCATCCTGTCATTTTTATTGTTGAGGCCTCCATTTAATGGAGCATCCCATGCTGGGGTGTTGTATTGTTGGAGGAGAATCTCCTGCCAGTAGAGCTTGTAAGGCTTGCTCTAATTCGTTTTGGGTGACTTGGCTGGCATGTTGCCAGTTATCATCAAAACGTCCAGTATAATAGAGAGTTCGTTGTTGGTCGTATAAGAAGAACTCTGGGGTACAGACGGCATGAAAATCCTTGGCTACCTGTTGTGTTTCGTCTAGCAAGTAAGGAAAGCCGTAGTTTTTTTCATGCCAACGGGCAGATAATTGCTGGGGTGTATCTTGAGGATATTGTGTCCAATCGTTAGAGCAAATACCCAACACCTGTAATTGGCTTTGCTCGTAGGTATGAGCGAGAGCAATCAATCGATCTTCTATGGCACGCACGTAGGGACAATGGTTGCACATAAAAACAACGAGCAAGGCCTGGCTTTGGATAAAATCTTGACTCTTGTGCATGTTACCGTGCACGTCAGGCAGTGTGAAAGGAGGCATTTGCGTTCCTAGTTTAGGGGCCAAGGATGTTAGAAGAACCATGACGTTATACCTTTTGCTTACAACAGAATGCTAGGATCTCGTTTATTACGCTTGCCAGGGTCCAACAGTTTGGTCCGGATGGTTTTGCGATATAGCTCTCGCAAACTCCAGCGAAACAGGCCGATGAGAATCAAAAAGAGAGGAGCACCTACGATGTTGCCATATTTGAGGGCGCGACGGTCAACGGAGTTGAGGTCTTGCCGTAAGGGGACATCGATAAAATCCCGTGTGCGCATGCGGAGTACGTCCTCATCTGCCACCATGGAGTCTATTAAATTAAGGGCTAGATTGGCGTTGGCTTTTGTCTCCAAGAACGAGTCCTGCACGAGGGCAGAAGTGCCTGCCACAACGATTTTAGCTAAGTTTGTATCTATGCTTTCTCCTTCAGGCGAGATCTCTTCGGGCAAAAACTTACCTTTCAGCTCTAAAAGCAACCCGTGGGAACCACTCGGAGAGATGTTAACGGCATTCCAGTTGCGTTGCGGATTGATGTCAAAGGGTTCGGACTCCAACCAGCTCTTGTCGCTGGAATGAGCGAGAATTGTTGCACTTAAGCTGTTGGGCACATCTTGCGTAGAAACCTCTGCAGCAAAGGGCCACAAAACGCCTTGTAGTTTGTGGGTGATGGGATGTTCGGCATGAAAATCCGAAACATCAGGAATAAAAGGGTAGGGGACAGAACGCGCAGCTACACGGCTACCCATCTGTTCTTGTACAGGAATATTGGCACACTGCACATCTGTCACTAACTGATGCCCTAAACGAACACCATAGCGGTGCAAGAGGGCGTACAAACCTTGTTGCTCTTCTTGTTGAGGCAATACATAAGAGGCTGTGAGAGTATTGAGATTGACATGGAAAGGATCGAGTAAAAACACGGCGTTACGTCCACCGGCTAAGAACGCTTCAATGGCTTGTATCGCTTGCATAGGGACATCTTGCGGTTTTCCCATGAACAGCAAAGCATCTATGTCATGCAGTGAATCGAGATGATGCAAATTCAGTTGTTTCACTTGGACACTGGGGGCAATCAATTGACGGAACTTGTTTGTACGCATCCCGGCGTGTGCGTCTAAGATTCCCAAAACGGGTTGTGCATCTTGCGTGAGCTTGCGCATAAGAACAGTCAGGTCCTTTTCCAAGTTGCCCATGTCTTGCACGAAGGGAATGGTTTCGTGTCGACCTTGATAGCGCACAACAATCCCCATGTAAATCTGCTTGAGCTTTTGGGCGTCGTCCTCAATCACACGCACCTGTGCAGGTTGAATCCCCAGTTGTGCTAAGTCCAATTCAGCCCGGGTGGGCACGTGCATTGTTCGACCAAAGACATCCTGCTGTGCTTGTTGATGTTTTACGTGATCTTCGTGGGTTTTTTCTGCCGCTGGATCTGTGAACGTAAATGTAAACTGGCCGTCAGAAACGACTCGGTATTCTTCTAAGAGGTCGCGTGCATAGCGAGCATAACTGGCGTAGGGGCTTGGGAGATCTCGGCTAAAGTAAGCTTGCACCACCATGACATCTTGCAGGGTTTGCATGGTTTTGCGCGAAGCGTCTGCAAGAGTATATTTGCTGTCTTGTGTGAGGTCCAACCGCACGAAATGGCCAACGGACAGCAAGTTTACCAACACAATGCTGCCCAACATGCATGCTGTAGCAAGGATTTGTGTTGTGTTCATTCGTATGCGCATGGTTCCTGTCTATGCTCGATCAGCTCGAAGGCTGCGTTGTGTGAGTGCCAAACTAATCCCAATGAGGGATATATAATACACAACATCACGCGAATCAATGACGCCTCGGGCAATGTTGGCGAAGTGGTAGTCTGCGGATAAATACTCGAAGAAAGAGGCCCATTGAACAGGTAAGAAGGGAGCTAATTTGTCAATGAAATAGAAGAAAAAACAGCAAACAAGGCCAATAATAAAGGCAACAATTTGACTGTTGGTGAGTGAACTTGCCAAAATTCCCAGCGACAAAAAGGCTCCCGCGAGCAACACGAGTCCGATGTAACCACCCGCTACAGGGCCTAAGTCCATGCCTGCGCCTGGGGCAGCCAATTTGGCTACTGTAATAAGATGAATACTGGTAAATAGTAAGCCGATGATAACCAAAATCAGCGAGGCCAGAAATTTTGCAACAACAACTTTACCCTCTGAAATGGGTAAGGTGAGTAACATTTCAATGGTCCCTGTCTTCTTCTCTTCAGCGATGCAGCGCATGGTGATGGCTGGAGCAAATACCACCAGCAACATGGGTGCTGCAGCAAAAAATGTGTGCATGGAAGCTAATCCTCCCAAAAATAGTGTGCTGAAAAGCGAATAGCCCAAAATCAGCAAGAAAAAACCCATCACAATATAGGCGGTGGGTGAATTGAAATAGGAGGCGAGTTCTCGTCTTACAACACCCCATGTAGACAGCATTATCTTGACCTCCTGATTAACCACCCAATACCCCACACAAGCAGCATCAACGAAACAGCTGCAATAAAACCTTGAATAAGACCTTGCTTGCCGCAATCGTGACAGGCCTTCATAACAGTATCGGGGTCAATTTTGATTTCTTGCATGGCTTGTCTAAACGGGTTGTGTTTCAAGTTGTGTTTCATGATTGTTATTTTGGGTCAATCGATGAAATGTTTCTTCCAAGGAAAATTCACGCCTGCGCATTTCCAGTAAAATCAAGTTTTGTTCCACTGCTTTGCGAAACAGTTCGGGCCGAGGGTCCCCCTTAATATAAAGTACCCGCAACCCGAGGCCATTCTCAACTTCTGCTTTGATGGTTTGAACATTCGTGACAAACCGACAGTGAAAAAATTCCTGTGCAATGGCCTGCTCATCCAGAGGGCGTCCTTCTGCAGAGATAACTTGCAAAAACAACATTTTCTTTTGGCCCGTAATCATGTCGTCTAAGGAGCTGTCGGCCACCACCTGGCCTTTATTAATAAGGAGAACACGAGAGCAGGTAGATTCCACTTCACTTAAGACATGGGTGCTCATGAGCACAGTGGTTTCTTTGCCAATTTCTCGGATGAGGGAGCGAATTTCGACAATTTGATTGGGGTCCAATCCGCTTGTGGGCTCATCTAAAATCAGCAAGGATGGGTTGTGTAAAATGGCCTGGGCCAGCCCGACACGCTGTCGGTAACCTTTCGATAAAGCACCAATATCCTTGGTAAGCACCGGGTCTAGCCCACAGCGGCTGGCAGCACCTAAGATAGCGTCTTGCCGCTCTTCCATGCCCACACGGCGCACATGGCTAACAAAGCGTAGGTACTCCAACACCATCATGTCTTCGTACAGAGGGTTGCGCTCAGGCAAGTAGCCAATTTTTTTGCGCGTTGCAATGGAGTTTTTGCGTACGTCAATTCCCGCAACGCGCACACACCCTCCGCTTGCTGGCAGATACCCTGTGAGAATACGCATGGTGGTGGATTTCCCTGCTCCGTTGGGGCCCAAAAACCCGACCACTTGCCCTTTTGGCACGTCGAAACTAATTCCTTTGAGCGCCTGGAAATCACCGTAAGATTTTGTCAAGTTTTCAATGTGCACCATGCTCGAGTGCGTTTCTTTTTGCGACCGCATTCTTACTTTCTCGCTTAGATCAAAAGCCCACTACACGAACTTACAACGATTTGCAGAACAAAAGCTACTTGCCTATTTTTACCAAACACTCGTTCACAATGCAACGTCCTGTTAGATAGGATATCCAAAAGAGAAATGAATGCGCCACTGCCTTCCAAATGGGCCTTGCGCTTTTTCAAGAGGAGCGAGAGCAAAGTCTAACGTTAAAGGGCCAATGGGCAGCAGATGACGGAGGCCGACACCAAGACCCCAGCCGAATTTTTGAAATGATTTGTCCTGTGCGTCGGGGTCATTGGGTGGTTTACAATTCCACATTCCTGTGCACAAGGTGAGGAAGCCTACGTCGTTGAAGAGGGCGCCGTGTAGGTCTCCGAACAACACCTGTTTTGCTAGTAGAAAGCGCATTTCAGCGTTGCCTTGCAATCGCCAAGCGCCTTCCCAAGGGCTGGTTCTTGCGCGGGTTGATTGAGCTAGGGTATCGACATTGATGCTGTCTTTGGCATAACCTCGTACTTGTCGATCTCCACCCAAAGGTCCTGTGCCAGACTCTTCTTCTAATTTACTCCAATTCACAAAGGGGTTTGCGATAAAGGCACGGTGAATAACAGTTTGCAGAACAAAAGTAGAACGACCGATGGGGATATAGCCAGCTACCTGCGTTTTGCTAATCCAAAATTCAGGGTAACTCCCAAAGAGTCGGCCACTATATTCCAGGGCAAGCTGCAAGCGAGTTCCCATGTGGGGATT
>JBCCES010000096.1:0-5483 GCA_039030115.1 Myxococcota bacterium | reverse complement strand
GTAACATGCTGGCGATCCGAGGGGGATACGCTTACCATATGGCCATTGTGAAGCTGCCCACACAAGAGACCAATGTGTTGGATGGCAATACACATTTTTTCACCATGGGAGCGGGTTACCGGCCGCCATCCATCAAAAAAATGCAATGGGTCATCGATGCTTTTGCGCAGGTGGGTTACATGCCTGAAATGTCTGTGGATAAGCCGGCGCAACTTGAGCCCAATCAGTATACTTTTGGGGGTATTGTATGGGATACCGGCCTCACCGTGCGCGTGTCGTATTAATCGGGCAACCTTTCGGCCACCAGTTCGGCGACATCTTTGACCTGCATGTTTTGGTTAGTGGGACTATCTTGCACACCATCGCGCAGCATAGTCAGACAAAACGGGCAGCCTGTAGCAATGGTTTGTGCCCCTGTCGCATGTGCTTGATCGGCGCGTTCTAGATTGATGCGCTTGCCGATGGATTCTTCCATAAACATGCGTCCGCCTCCAGCACCACAGCACATGCTATTTTGCTTGCAGCGCTGCATCTCTTTGAGTTGCACTCCTGGAAGCTGCTGCAATACAGCGCGCGGAGCATCCACCTGCTGATTGTAACGCCCTAAGTAGCAGGGGTCGTGAAACGTGATGGTTTCGCGCAGATGCTTTTTAACATCTAAAGAGATGCGGTTATCTTTCAGCAATTCAGCCAGGAGCTCAGTATGATGCTGCACGGTAAAGTTGCCTCCGAATGCTTTGTATTCGTTTTTAAGGGCATGAAAACAGTGGGGGCAGGTGGTGAAAATTTTGCGAAAACTGTGCTGTTTGAGCGTCGCAATGTTCTCTTTGGCCAGCTGTGCATACACATACTCATTACCCATGCGCCGTGCAGGGTCGCCAGTACACTTTTCTTTGCAACCCAAAATGGCAAAGTCCACGTTGGCTTTTTTTAAAATACTCACCAATGCCTTTTGTACTTTTTTGGTTCTGTCATCGGTGCTGCCGGCGCAACCCACCCAAAATAGATAAGACACAGTTTTGGATGCGTTGTCGTCTTCATCCAAACGTTTCACGTCCAGTTCTTTGGCCCAGTCTGCTCGCTTTGCTTGCCCCACGCCCCAAGGATTGCCATGGTTTTGCATGCCCTGCATGGCTGAGTTCATCTCCTTGGGATAATCTTTGCCTTCCATGAGTACCAAACGTTGCCGTAGCTGCAAAACGGTGTTAGGCACCGAGTCAATGAGCACCGGGCAGACTTGACTGCAGGCACTGCAAGTGGTGCAAGCCCAGAGTTCATCCAGTTGAATTTGGCCCGACAGCAAGCTGCCTCGCTCCATAGTCGGCTGTTGCTGCTCTGGCTGGGTTGCCGGTGCATTGTCAGATGGTTGCTGTAGCAAAGCGGTTTGCTGCTGCTGTTTGCAGCCCCAATTATTGCGAAGATTGGTTTTGATATCAGCCAGGATTTTACGGGGCTGCAGTGGTTTGCCTGTCAAATTTGCCGGACACACCGCATCGCAGCGGCCACATTCGGTGCAGGCAAATGTGTCAAGCAGTGTTTTCCAGCTCAGATCTTGTGGTTGCTGGGCTCCATATTGCGTGGCGGTGTCAAAATCGGTGGTGACAGGGGGAGTAAAACCCTGCAAGTGTCGCAAGTAGATGTTGGGGCCAGCGGCCAGCAAATGCATGTGTTTGGAGCGAGGGATGTACAGCGCAAACCCCAAAAAAACCAACACATGCACCCACCAAGCCACTTGAGACAGAGCAAAGGCGACGTCGGGCCTGGCCAGCAGGGGCATAGCCAAAGCAGAAGTCACGGGCAAGTAAGCATGCCATGTGGTTGGCAATTCCCCTTGGTTCATCCGCAGAGAGGTTTCACTTGCTGTTAAGGCAAAAAAACTGACATACAGCAGCACAATGAGCCACAAGATGGTTTCTGCATCGTGCGAACGCGGTTGCAACCGTTTTGTCCAACCAGCCATCCGACGCAACAAGGCAAACAGAGCCAAAGGAACCACCAATGCTGCAAAAAAATCCTGACTCAATTCATAGGCATGCACCACGCTGTGAGGCACAAAGGGCAGGTTGCGATACAAAAAAGGCTGTGCGCCTAAAGATTCAACCCACCGTGTGAGCCCAAACAGAATCTGCTCCATATGCCCCACACCCAACACAAAAAAGCCGTACAAAAATCCCATATGCATCAGCCCATAGCTGGGCTCTTCCAGCACTTTTTTGTGACCAAACACCAGCTGCACAACACCGACTGCTCGCTGTTTCCATTGATTGGTTCTGGGTTGTTGTGTGGGAGTGCCCGAGCGAATTTGCTGCAACACGCGGCGCAAACTGCTCACCGCTAACACGCCGGTAACACATACGAGCACCCCTGTGATGAGCGACTGTACCCAGATCATACCCGTTGCTGTTTGCATGAGGGGCTTAGCCCCTTGGTGTGTGCCATAACCGTCTGCCGCCACGGCAGTCTAACAACAGCGCAATCGTCGCTGTAAAGGCGAGGCCACATGCGGTGCATTGTCCAGCTGTTAAACAAAAAAGGCAACATTTTCCCATAAACAATAACATATAGGGGGCAAGTATTCCCAAGTTGTCTTGTTGACTGTATGGCTTGCTTGATGTGGTTGGATGAGATCATGGTGATGTCACGATGGCATTGTGGGGAATACAAAGAGCTTTTGCATGGTTGTTATAGTATATGCGTTTGCGGTATGCTTGCTTAGCATCTGGTTTCTTGGTTCTGGCGGTCAAAGTGCTGCTTTCAGCATGTGCTTCTGGTGATAGCGGACAAGCCTTGGGCGAAGAGCTGTTTCTGGGTTTTATTAACGAGGATTCTTTGAAGAAGTCTTGTGAATACGATCACAGTAAGCCATTGGAAAGTGCAGTTCCGCCGGCAAGGGATAAAAAAAGTTGTGGCAAGTTGCCTCACTGTACATGGGACGACAGCGACGTTTGTCTGACAGATTGCGGAAAACTGACCCCAGGGTTTTTTGGCCGTCTTACTGGTCACAAAAACTCTACGTTTAGGTGTAACATTGCGAATGGCTGTGCATGGGATTGGAATCCAAAAACAAACAAATCTGCTTGTGTGAGCGCGTTTGATTTAGGAACTTCGGAGCTATTTCCTGATGGAGAGGATCAACTGGAATCTTTGTTCCAAGCTGTTCGCATCAGTGGAGATGGTGAGCTTAACGCAGTTGCCAAGTGGAATTATTTAGGTAGGGTTTGTGAAACGGTGACTGTTAAAAAACAGTGTAGAGATATCTGTTCCTGGATGAGATCCACAGACGGTGAGCAAAAATGTTATATTGATTGCGGCAAGCTCAAAACAAGTTTGTGTAGCGATCTCGATTCATGTTATTGGGACTCTGGAGTAAAGATTGTTAGTCATGGATTTAGCGATCATCCCATCACACGACAAGAACGTTTGCCCCGGTGTAGGCATACAAACCCTAAAAATAGTCGTTTATCAAAGGAGCAGTCTTTGGTTAGGGTTGAAGAAAAAGTAAAAAGAATTGAGGAATTTAGAGCCATTCACGCCAGTTGCCAATCTAAAACGGAAAATTGCGCGGTAGAAAGAACAACTCCAAAATGCTCTGCAACAAAATCTGAAAAATCTAAATTCTTTCCTTGCAATCAAAAAGAGATCGCTAAGTGTCAAATAGAGGACGGAAAGTGCATGATCAATTGCAAGCAATTTGATCAAGAGCGTTGTCGAGAAATCATGAACGATGATACCGACCTAACGGGTCATAAAAGGAATTCAATCTGTGTTGTGTTAGACAAAAATATACCCTGTCTCTCTAAGAAGAATTATGCAGACGAATTACTTAGACGTAAGCAGCAGGCAGAAAAAGTAAGAACCGAACGGTTAAAGAGACAAGAACAAGAAAGGGCAGAGAGGGAAGGGCGCCAGAAATTGAGAGCGGAGTATTGGGACCAAGCAAAACAAGCGTGCAATCAGGAGTGCGAGAAACAATCGGGCAATTGTCCTAAGTATTCTAAGTGGTTGAGTAAGTGGGGCTCTTATCTTTATTCTGGGCCAGGAAATAGCGGTGAAGAGGTGAAGTATGACTATCAGTGTTCTTACAATAACCCGGGTTTTGAAGATCGTGGTCAGTTTTTTTGTAGGTGTGTTTTTCGCAGCAACGACAGCTACTAGTGCCTAACCTTTGCAAGAGGGAATACAGTCGCTCAATCAGGTTTAAGTGGGCACTTGTTATGCTGCACACAGTGTTTTACAAAAGCCTCTTGGGTCATGCTTTGCGTTTTGTTGTTGCCACGCTCTCTTACCGATACGGTTTGCTCTTCGGTTTCTTTGTCTCCCACAATGGCTAGCGTGGGGACTTTTTCGAGACGGGCCTGGCGAATTTTAGCTCCCAACGTATCGCTTGCTGTGGGCACATGGACTCGAATGCCTTGTTGGTGCAGTTGCTGCGCCAGTTGACGGGCGTAGGGGTCGTGTCGGTCTGCCACGGTGAGCACGCGCACCTGCTCAGGAGAGAGCCAAAAGGGAAAGGCGGCAGCATGGTGCTCAATGAGAATGCCGATAAATCGTTCCACAGAACCCATGAGTGCCCGATGTAGCATCACGGGTTGTTGCGGTTTGCCGTTTTCGTCAATGTAGCTGAGGCCAAAACGTTCGGGGTTGTTAAAGTCTAGCTGCACGGTGGAGCATTGCCACAATCGCCCTAGGCAATCTTTAAGCTTCAAGTCGATTTTGGGGCCATAAAAAGCGCCGCCGCCCTCATCCAATTGCATGGGCAACCCCTGGGTTTGCACAGCTTGCTGCAGTGCTTGCTGGGCTTGATCCCAATGTGTGGGTTGTCCCACAAATTTTTCGGGGCGTGTGGCCAGGTGCACCTCGAAGTCCTCGAATCCAAAGGCATTCAATACGCGCACCGTGAGCTTGAGAACAGCGAGAATTTCCTCTTGCAGTTGATCCCAGCGGCAAAAAATATGGGCGTCGTCTTGGGTAAAGCCCCGCACCCGCATGAGGCCGTGCATCACGCCTCCCAACTCGTAGCGGTACACGGTACCCAGTTCGGCTAAGCGTATGGGCAGCTCACGCCAGCTGCGTTGCGTATTTTTGTACATGAGAATATGAAAAGGGCAATTCATGGGTTTCAACAGGTATTGTTGGCCGTCCACATCCATGGGAGAAAACATGCTGTCGCGGTAAAAATCCCAATGCCCCGAGACTTTCCACAGGTCACTTTTGGCAATGTGGGGGGAGTAGACCAGCTCGTAACCTGCTTGTTGGTGGGCACTGCGCAGGGCGTTTTCTACCACAGTGCGCAGACGTCCTCCGTTAGGCAGCCACATGGCCAAACCCGGGCCTACCTGTGTTTGCGACATGCAAAACAGCTGGTGCTGCACACCTAGTCGTCGATGGTCTCGCTTTTGAGCTTCTTGCAAGCGATGCAGATGCTCTTTGAGATCTTTCTTGTCGGCGAAGGCGATGCCGCGAATGCGTTGGAGACTTTCCCG
>JBCCES010000095.1:0-5487 GCA_039030115.1 Myxococcota bacterium | reverse complement strand
CTCAAATCCCACAAACAGTTTCTCTCGTGTGCTCACAGATGGATTCAGTCTTGCATAAAAAGGCTTCACTGAGACATCATAATGAGCAAGCACAGACACAAAGCTTTGCAATTCATGATATGTTTTGACTTGAACAATGGGTATAGTCATTTCATCGTCACTAAACAATTGAACCCTATCTAGTTCACAGGCCATAGCATGCTCTGTTGTCTCTTTGACAAATCCGTAATCCAAAAGTTTTTCACCAAGATACAAAGGCTTTGACGAGGGCCCTAACCACCATGCAAAAGGTTGTCCATCGAATCTCTCAACAATTTTTTGTATGGTTTCCCTTAGGGAGATATTTTGTGGAAGCCAGGTATCACACACAATATTAAACATGGAGGTTCCCAAACCACAGTTAATCACTGTGATAGCTTCATCTTTTTTTACAGAAAAACCTAGTAAGGATGGCAAATACTCAAAGTGCCCAAAGGCATTACTCTCAACTCTCTCAATGTCCATAAAAAACCCAACCAAATACCTTACCTACTCCAACTGGGCAGCAAGTTCCAACCATTGGTCTTCTGCTGATTCAATGAATGAGGTAAGTTCTCGATAGCGCTCGTCCCGTTCTTGTGACCAGGCCTGAGCGTCGCGCAAAAACTCCTGATGAATCACTTCTGATTCCGATCTGTGTTTAGCAATCATTTTCTCCAATTGTCGCATGCGCACACGTATCTTTTTGGCAGCCTCTTTTGAACACGGTTTGGCTGATTGGGGCTTCATATCTTGAGCTGTTTGATCATGCAATGTGGTGGCAAGTCGATACACATACTCTTCATAAGTGCCTGGATAGTGCTGCACCTTGCCTGATTTCACTTCAATGATATGGGTGGACAACAACTTTACAAAGGTTCTGTCATGGCTAATAAAAAAGATGGTACCACCAAAAGATTGCAGTGCCTGCCCGAGTGCTTCTACTGTTTCGAAATCCAAGTGGTTCGTAGGCTCGTCCAACAGCAACACATTGCTTTTTGTCAGCAACAACCCTGCCAAGCATAGCCGAGCTTTCTCACCACCACTTAAAACAGAGACTTTCTTGCTCATGTCATCTCCCCGAAACAAAAAACTACCCGCCAGATCTAAAATTTCCTGCCTAGTCACTTCTGGCGCCGCTTGGGAGGCGAGATAGGTATAGATGTCATCGCTGGTATTTAATGCACTAAAAACATGTTGTGCGTAGTAAGCGATTCGTGTGTTGTGCCCCCAGCGAATCTGACCTGCCTGGCATACAAGATCGTTGGCTAGAGTTCTGAGAAACGTTGTTTTGCCCTGGCCGTTATCTCCTAGCACAGCCACATGTTGACCATGCTCAATTTGCAAATCGATATTGCCGGCCACAAAATGGTTTGGGTAGCCAATACTTAATTTGTCGCAGCATAAAGCATTGCCCTTACGGGTAGCCACAGCAGGAATTCGCACGCGCACATTCGTTAAAGGATGGCCTACTTCGATGGTCCTTAATTTGGCAATCTGCTTGACCCTTGACTGCGCCTGTTTTGCTTTTGTGGCCTTGCTGCCAAAACGATCAATAAAATGCTGTAAATGCTTCTTTTTTGCCTCGATGTTTTTGTTGTATCGATAAGCCTGCTGTTCTTGTTCCTCTTTAAAAAGCAGATACTGCTCTACTGTACCTGGATACAAAACACAGGAGCCATTTTCCACTTCTAAAGTATTGTTACAGGTTTTTTTTAAAAATTCGCGATCGTGAGAAACAATTAAAAAGGCTCCCTGGTAAGCTTGCAGAAAGTGTTCCAACAGAATTAATGTTTTCAAGTCTAAATAATTTGTCGGCTCGTCGAGGATCAAAAAATTGGGTTCGGTCAGTAGCATGGCCGTCAGTTTGACTCGAGTACGATAGCCACCCGACAATTGACCCATTGTGTGATGCAATAAGGTGTTTTTGAGTTGAAAACGACCCGCAACTTTGCCACATTGCCACTCTTGTTTCCCTGTGTGGCGCATGAGAAATTCCAAAACGGTTTCATTCGGTTGATAAGCGTCGTGCTGCTGCAAATAGCTCAACCTGAGAGAATCACTGCGACTCACCGTGCCTTGGTCGGCCTGTTCACGACCCGTAATAATGTTGCACAAAGTAGATTTTCCAGCTCCGTTGCGCCCAATCACTCCTATTTTCTGCTGTCGGCAAAATGAGGCCGAGGCCTTGTCAAAAACAGTCCTAGAGCCATGGTGTTTGTGTAGATTAACGATCTGTAGCAACACATCCATTGACACACCACAACTATTGTTTCATCCATATTAAACCTATATGACAGTAAACTCAAATGGCTGCAATGAAACACAAAAAACTGCTTAAATAAACAGCTGCAACAGAATCAAATTCACTTGTGAGATAATTTCCACAAACGCACCAAATATTTTTTTATAAACCTAAAACATTAAATATTGAGTTATAAAACAAAGCGGGCAGGCCTGCACGCAGGTACTGCCCGCAAAATACAATTTAGTGCATACCTATCATGAAAGATACGTACAATGCATGGAACAGCATCATTCCAGACCATGCGGTTATTGCTGCTAGCCCTGCAAAAAGGACTAGATCACCTCTTCGTACCATGATGCACCTCCTGAGACATTTTCCTTCTTAAAAACAAACGTCTCCTATATCTGTTATGACACAAACTTCTTAAGCACTTCAAGCTCTAATGTATCCTCAAAAAAATTTTTTTTCTTTCACATAAATTAAACCCCACAAAACATGGATATTAAACAAACAGAAAACAAAAAAAACAGAACTTTGCTAGAGTAATTTGATATGCCTGTTACAAAACATGTTTCATCTTTGCAAAAAGATCCCATTGTGCAGTTGCTCGCAAGAGGGACTGACTACGTCGTAGTCCATAAGCCAGCGGGCATGATCATTGCGCAGAGTCAAGGGAGTCCACAAAACACATTGCTAGATCTCTTACAAGAACTCATTTCAGAGTCCATTCAACCTGTTCACCGCTTAGACCGAGTCACGTGCGGGTGTTGCGTGTTTGCTCAAGGGCAAGCAGCTCAACAACGTTTAGGCCAGGCTTTTCGTCATCGTCAGATCGACAAACGTTATCTTGCCCTTGTTGAAGGTTGTCCTCGTTTTGACAAAACGACTATCGACCTGCGCCTCAAGCGTGTGGACAGACCCAATGCAAAGAAGGGACCGCTCGCATACCAGACCGTTGATAAACGGGGCAAACAAGCAATCACTCATGTATCACTGTGGCAAACAGCACAAAGCATTGCTGCTGTAGAAATTCACCCTATTACAGGTCGTATGCACCAAATTCGAGCTCATCTGGCTGCCATAGGTCATCCTATTTTGGGCGACCGGCTCTATGGGAGCCAAAGCTTCTTCGCTCCCCATTCCATCGCTTTGCTGGCTTTTGCTTTGCGCTTTCCTACATCCACAGGAAAAAGCAAAAGTGCCACTTCTCATTTACCTGAGCTCTTTGTGCAGTGTACGCAAGAGCACGGGTTTGACATTCGCCAGCAATTCTCTAAAACCACACGACGATTTTGCAGTTGACTCAACGACATCTGCGTTGCGCAGCAAAGGCAACTGTCTTTAACTCTTGCTGAACCAAACGCGTATAAGCATGGTTGCTCCCCCGTGTACGTTGCAGGATACGCTCTGTTTTTTCGAGGTAATAACGACTTTTCTCCATGTCGCCTGTCCCCAAACAGGCCTTGCTCAACAAATGGTAACTGGTGATCAATTCTCCATCTGGATCAGAGCTGTACTTCAGCACTTCAAGGGCTCTTTGCAACAGGCCAAAGGCCCGCGGGTAGTCCTGCATATTGACATAAACCATGGCCCACATGTTGCATGTAGTAGACACATGGTGATGACGCGGCCCCAATGTTTTTTCTTGAATGGTCATGGCTTCTTGAAAACAAGCAATTGCCTCCTCAAAACGCCCTTGTACCGAATGGACGTTGCCTAAACAAACATACATATGCCCCACCATGGCACGCTGTTTGCCAAGAAGCGGCACGGCAATCTCCAAAGCCCTGCTGGCACAAGAGAAAGCTTGATCATAGTCCTGCTTCAAACACAACATGGACGAAAGATGACACAACGTAAAAGCAAAATCCTGATGCTGTTCGCCGACGGTAGCACGACACAACTGCAGTGCCTTTTCCAAACAGGCAATGGCCTTGTCAACCTTACCTGCTTCGCAGCAAGCATAAGCTTGCTTGTGCAAACGAGCAACGGGCCTCACAATAATCTCTTTGACAAACATATCCTCTCCTCTTGTTAAATTTGCAGCGAAGAACATCGCCGCTATTTACAATGACAAAATGCAAAAGGTCATGCAAGAGGCAATGACGCAACATGCAGAATTTTTTGTTGCCCATTTTCCCATCGATCAATTAAAGAGTGCCTGTGCTTCATCACAATTCTCTTGACAATTTTTCTGAACAAAGGTCTAATCAGTGTTGAGGAAATAATCGAGGCAATTTGATAGTTTCTCAACTGATGCCAGGGGGTATCTGCAAGGTAGAAACTACGAAAAACAAGGAGAAAGACATAATGAAAACCGGCAAAGAAAATATCCTGTTACCATGTTGCAGCCACCCTATTTCTATTTACTTGATAGATGATGATTCAGATTTCTTAATGGATTTATCCACTCGGCTCAGTCTAGATCTTTTTCGCTACGAAACGAGCAAGAGCCCCAAAAAACTATTGAAACACCTCAACAAGCAATATAGAGACGCCCCCTTTATAAAACACACGAAGCAAGAGCTTCCCCTGGGACCTCGTGGTGACAAGCGCATTGAAGTACAAACATCTGAAATCTACCATGAAGTCAAACGGTTGGAGCGCTTCGAACAAGTTGGTATTGTCATCGTAGACGTTCAAATGCCTGAGATGGATGGAGTCGAGTTCTGCAGGCAATTGGAAAACCCGTACACACAGAAAATTTTACTGACAGGTACCCTGTCACAAACCGATGCGATTAAAGCTCTCAACGCAGGTGATGTGCATCAGGTGCTTTATAAGCATCCCACCAACATGCGTGAAATCGTACAGGAAGCTTTGTTGCGTGCTCGCTGGTCTTACTTTACCGCCTTAACTTATGGATTGTACGGTTCCAACTCCCCGTACAACATCAATAGCACTCCTCAAGATCCACTTTTTGCTGAGTTACTTGAAAAAGAGATGAAACGCTGTAAAGCCGTAGAGCATTATCTGTGTGATCCCAGAGGAACTTTTCTGCTGTTAGACGCCGACGGAAACAGGCATGGTCTATTTGTGCGCACCAGCCAACAACTACAAGAAACCCATAAAACCTTACAAGCACAATCGGCAAACCCACAACTGCTCGAAGAATTAAAAACAAACAAAAAAATGCTGTGTTATTTTCATCCCGAGCAAACCCGCCTCCCCGAAGGCCATGAATGGGAGAAATACGCTCATGCAACACAGGTATTTCAAGG
>JBCCES010000094.1:0-5597 GCA_039030115.1 Myxococcota bacterium | reverse complement strand
CAGCGAACCCTCGAAATCCTATGCACATGTAATGCAGGAATTGGTATGAGAGAATAGCCGAAGTGATGATGCAGCGGCGTTCTTTTGTTGTTCGGTTTGGCTATTTGGGCCACCGTTTTCACGGCGTGCAGATGCAGGGGCAGTTGCCCACGGTTGCTTTGGCACTGCATCAGCGCATTGAGCAAGCAGCGCAAGTGGCCCCTAGGGGCCTGTGTTTTTCGGCTCGTACAGATAGGCTTGTGAGTGCCTTTTCGGCCATTGCAACATTTTGGCTGCCGTCACAGGTAGATGTCTCCTCTTTTTTGAGACGACTGCAACAGCCGCGGGGAGATGGCCTGCTGTGTGTGCAGGGGCGCTATTGTGTGTCTGATCATGTGCATGCGAGGGGGTCGGCCGTTGGCAAGCAGTATCGATACGTTGTGCAAGACAACTGTCCTTTGGGGAGCGCACCCAACCCTTTGGTGTGGCAAATTGCTCCCCGTGTTGACGTGCAGCGGATGCGGGCAGCTTCGCGCACTCTTATTGGAACGCACAATTTTCAGTCGTTTCGTGCTGCTGGGTGTTGCGCTGGTTCTGCTGTGAAAACCCTGCGGCACATCACTGTTTGGGACCCTGCTGTGTTGTCGAAGGGGCGTCGGCAAATTTGGATTGACCTGACGGGAGATTCCTTTTTGCGCAAGATGGTTCGCATTGTTGTGGGGCTGTTAGTAGAGGTGGGGGTTGGTTTGCGAGAACCCCAAGATGTAGATGCTATTTTACAACAACAAAACAGGCGCTGCTGTGGCGTTACAGCTCCAGCTCATGCTTTGCATTTGCTGCAAGTCGAGTTCCCTGCTTGGCGGCAGGAGGCTTTGTGTCTTGCAGCAATTCTTGCTGCCAAGAACGAGCCACCTGCTTTGCCAGTTGCTGAATGTGAGAGAGATCGGGCCCTTCCAGCAAAATGCGTCCTTTAGGCTCCGTACCGCTGTAACGCACGAAGATGCGTCCGTTTCGGCCCAGGGTTTTTTGGATCTGTTTGATCAGCTGTTGGGTTTTGGGGAGTTGGGGAAGGCTAACCTTGCAGGGAACAGGCACGCTCAGTAGGGTTCTTGGAGTGGGTTGAAACCGGCGCGCTAGATCAGAAAGTGGCTTGCCGCTGCGTTGGAGCAAAGAGGCCATAAACAGTGTGGCAAGTAAACCGTCGGCCGTGTTGCTGTGTGGCCAAAAAACAATGTGCCCCGAAGGTTCGCCGCCTAATGAGAATCCCTGTTCTCGCAAACGCTGCACCACATGGCGATCGCCAACGGGGGTGTGTTGAACGGCGATGTCTGCAGATTGCAATTGCTGCTGCAGTGCCATGTCGCTCATGACTGTTGCAACGAGCGTATTGTTTGTGAGTCTGTTTTGGCTTTTGAGATCTGTGGCCAACAACATGAGAACAGCGTCTCCTGGCAAAACAGTTCCTTTTTCATCCACAAAGGCGCATCGGTCTGCATCTCCGTCTAATGCGACAGCAAAGTCCACTGGGCAGGTGTTGACAAATTGTTGCAGTTTTTGAGGGTATTCCGAGCCGGAGCATTGATTGATGTTGTGACCGTTCGGTTGATCAGCTAATACAAAGATTTGCGCACCTAATTGTTGCAGCAACAAAGGACCGACCTTGTAGGCGGCCCCCTGAGCACAGTCGATGGCAATGCGGAGTCCTTTGAGGGGTAAAGCAGAGGTCATGCACGTTTTGATGCGTTGCATGTAGATATGAGCAGCGTCGGGTTTCCAAGAGCAAGATGCGATATTTGAGGGAGTTGTGGGGAAGTCTTCGAGAGTTTGTAGTTGACTTTGTAGCTGTTTTTCGAGTTGTTGGCATAGTTTATAGCCTTGGTTGTCCAGAATTTTGACGCCATTATCAGAGGCTGGGTTGTGGCTGGCAGATACCACCAATCCAGCACAAGCACCTTGAGATTGCACCAACTGGGAGACGGCAGCTGTTGGTAAGACACCGAGAAACACAACATGAATTCCATGACTGCAGATTCCTTCGCTGAGTGCTGTGGCTAATTGGGGGCTTGATGCGCGTGTATCCCACCCAATGACCACATGGGGTTTCGTGTTGGTGGGGCGCAGGGCGTTCACGTTGCCTGCTTGAATGAGCCGAGCCAAAGCTTGCCCAAGCATACGCATACACTGGGGAGTGATGGGATGTGTGTTCACAGGGCCACGCAGACCGTCTGTGCCGAACCATTCCCATTTTGATGAGCGGTTGCATTGGGAGGGTACTGCCGGAGGGTCCGGTTTTTCCTTTTGTTTCGTTAGGCAAGTCGTTGTCATATTCATGAGACAGATCATACGATTGCGGCGAAACATTGACAATGGCTCTGTATTCCTGATATGCAGTTGGGTAGGGCAGGTGATTATTGTGGATCGTGTGCAGAAGCAAAAGCAGGTAGAAGACTTAAGGCAAATCGGGCAGGAGTCTGAGTGCTTGGTTTTATCAAGCGTTGAGGGTGTCGATGCGGCACAGATGGCAACTTTAAGAAGAGATCTGCACGAAGCAGGTTGCTTCATGAAAGTGTGTAAAAACAGGCTGGCCCGCATTGCGTTTCAAGGCTCTGATTTAGAAAGTTTGTCTCAAGACTTCACCCAATCCACAGCACTGGTTTGGAGCACACAAGATGCCGTTGCTGCAGCAAAGGTTCTGGTAAAATCTGCAAAGAAAATCAAACCTCTTACCATTAAGTCAGGATACTCTTCCAATGCGAGATTGAATGTTGATGAGATCAAAGCTCTCGCAAGTCTGCCCAGCTTGCCGCAACTGCGTGCTCAGATTTTGGGCCTCATGCAAGCTGTTCCGAGCAAATTGCTTGCACAGGTGCAAGCACCGTCAACCCATTTGGTTTCTGTTTTGCAAGCGAAAGTGGATAAAGATTCTCAAGGAGAGAAAGAATAAGCTGGTTACAACAACAATAAGGAGGATACGATGGCCGATGTGGTAGAGCAATTGAGTGAACAATTATCGAAGTTGAGCATTTTGGAAGCTGCTCAGTTGGTGAAGAAGCTTGAAGAAGAGTGGGATGTAAAGGCTGCTTCTGGCGCAGCAGTTGTCGCAGCTGCCCCAGGGGCCGCCGCTGCAGGGGGAGCTGCCCAGGAAGAAAAAACAGAATTTGATGTGGTGTTGGCCGCACCAGGTGATAAAAAAATTCAGGTGATTAAAGAGGTTCGCGCTATTACAGGTCTTGGCCTCAAGGAAGCTAAAGATCTTGTAGAAGGTGCGCCTAAACCGGTGAAGCAAGGCGTCTCCAAAGATCAAGCTGAGGAGATAAAAAGCAAGTTAGAAGCCCAAGGAGCTAAGGTTGAGCTTGCATAAATTAAGTGACTTTGAATATGACTTGCGTGTTAAAATAATGGGAATTGCTTTTCCCGCTAAATTGAAATCGGCAAGATATAGTAGTTTTTCTTGCCTGTTTTTTTATAGTTGTTATGCCGTCTAGTTTTATTGACCTAAAACAGACTTCAGACCGCCCTATCCGTACTGTTTTTTGGCCCATTTATGGTGCTGAGCATAGGGCTTTTCTTCCCTTGACACTTATTATATTTCTTACGCTATTTAATTACACCATTGTGCGCAGCATAAAAGATGCTTGCATTATTACAAATTCAGGTGTTGAGACGCTTACATTTATCAAATTTTGGTTAACAGTCCCTGCTCTGTTTGCTTTCTTCGTTTTTTATACGAAAGCGGTCAATTACGTGAAGAAGACAACTCTGTTTTATGGCATTGTTTCTGGTTTTTTGCTCTTTTTTCTTCTGTTTGCTTGGGTTTTGTATCCTCATCGAGAGCTGTTGCACCCTACGGTGACTGCCGATGCGCTTCACGCCATGTTCAATGCCGACTGGGCCGATGGCATTGTGGACATCTATCGCTACTGGACGCTGTCACTCTTTTTTGTGGTTGCTGAAATGTGGAACAGTGTGGTGCTGCTGTTTTTGTTTTGGCAGTTGGCCAATAGCATCACGGCCGTTCAAGATGCTAAGCGATTTTATCCCCATTTTGTTTTTCTAGGCCATTTTGGTTTGTTTGCAGCTGGGGTTGTGTTACGAGTTGTCACCTCTCAATCAGCAGGTGTTGGGTGTGTGGATCCATGGGAACCCATGTTGCGTGTCTTGTTGACCGTGGTTTCTATTAACTGCGGCATCATTTTGCTGACCTACTGGGCCTTGCAGAGATATGTATTTGCAGGCAAACGGGTTTCGGGTTTTGTCAATGTGAGCCAAGCTGCCGCTGCCAAACCCAAGATGTCGCTGAAACAAAGCATCTGTTTCATTTTGCGTTCGCGGTACTTGGCACTCATTGCTACATTGGTCTTATGCTATGGCATCAGCATGAACCTCATTGATGTGTTACGCAAACATCAAATTAAGTTGCAATACCCCACTGCACAAGATTATGCTTCTTTCATGGGAATCTTGTATATGGTTCTCGGTTTGACGACCTGTGTGGTTGTTCTTGTGGGCGGCAATATGTTGCGCCAGGTGGGTTGGAGAAGGGCTGCGTTAACAACCCCCATTGTGTTGTGCGGAGGAGGTTTGCTGCTTTGCCTATGTATTATTTTTACAGGTCCTGTGGAGGCATTGAGTGTTTTGCTGGGGACCACACCTCTTTTTTTGATTGTTGCTATTGCCACGGGAGAAAATGTTTTGAGCAAGAGCGTAAAATATGCGCTATTTGATCCCACCAAAGAAATGACCTATATCCCCCTAGATGAAGAGTCCAAAACCAAAGGCAAAGCTGCTATCGATATGTTTGGCATGCGTTTGGGGAAATCGTGCGGTTCATTGATTCAGCAGGCTCTGTTCGTGTTTGTGGGTCCCGCAAGTGTGATTGCTCCCTATAGTTTTTGCATTTTGGTGTTGTCAATGGCGGTTTGGATTTGGGTAGTGGTGTGTTTGCACAAACGCTTTGAAGCCCTTCACGGTGAGCGAGTCTAACGAAGAAACCTCATAACCTAGGAGAGCAACTGTCCATGTCTTTTCAAAAATCCTCAAGGCCCCGTTTTTTTCAACTTTGCCGTGAAGTGGTGTGGCCTATCTACGGAGCAGAGCATAAAGGTTTTTTGCCCATGGCTGTCATTAATACGCTCATTTTGGCCAATTATACCATTGTTCGTAGCATTAAGGATGCGACTGTCATTACAGCCTCTGGTGTTGAAACCATTACATTTATCAAATTTTGGTTGGTTGTGCCCACCTCGTTTCTGTTTTTTCTGCTTTATGCAAAAGCAGTCAATCTGTTTACCAGAGATCAGCTTTTTTATGGGATTGTGCTGGGGTTTCTGAGCTTTTTTGCCCTGTTTGCATGGGTTCTTTATCCTTATCGCGATGCTTTGCATCCCACCACAAGTGCAGATTGGTTGCGTAGCATGATGCCACAGGCCCAATGGGCTGGAAATGTTGTAGACATCTATCGTTACTGGACCCTGTCTTTGTTTTACGTGGTGGCTGAGATGTGGAGCAGTGTGATGCTGTCGTGGTTTTTTTTGGCATTATACAACAGATGAAAAACAGTCAAAAAATCTAAGCGGTTTTTTTACCAAATTTTATTGTTTGCCCACATTAGGGTTTTT
>JBCCES010000093.1:0-5631 GCA_039030115.1 Myxococcota bacterium | reverse complement strand
GATTCGCAATCGGCAGGATTGATTTTTTCTGCACACATTTCTTGAAGAATGCGTTGTTTTGTGGGAAGAAGCTTGTCTACCGGAGCCCCTTGGCTTGTCTCTTGTGCCAAGCTCGACAACAAGCTGCGCATGCGGATCCACGCATCGTCCCAATTCATCTCCTTGACCGTGCGAAAGCTGATAAACAGCACCGGCCTCTTGCCGCGCTCGAGTTGATATGCCTCGCCGGCTCGGCTGATCGCTAAGCCGTCAAAGAGATCCTGGTTTTCCTTTTCGTTGTGTTGCGGCTTGGTAGAACCTTTCGGAGCAAAAACCTCCGGGGCGCGCAAAAAGCAATGGAGCATATTCATATTCATCGTTTTGCCAAACCGCCTCGGGCGTGTGATTAAAATGACATCATCACCTGCATCCAAGACCTCCTTGATAAACAGACTTTTGTCGACAAAACAGTAGTCGCCCCCCGCTAGCTTGGCAAAGTTAGAAAGACCCACCGGCGGTTTACCTTGAGGATTGATAATGGGGCTGTGTTTGGGCATGTGTGGCATAAGGCAGTTAAGGACTCAGCAGCTTTTCAAAAAATGGAGCAGCAACGGCCATGTAAATGGCAATACCCATAATGTCACTCAGGGTCATTACAAAAGGCCCGGCGGCAACGGCTGGGTCTACTCCTAGGTGGCGCAAAAACACAGGTATGCATACCCCTAAAGCCACAGCTGAAACCATTCCTGCAATGAGTGACAAAAATACAACGGCCGCAAATGTCCAATTGGATTCACTCAACATTAAGCCAGCAACAGCAGTGCAGACAGCACCTAAAATTGCACCCACAACAAGCACCACCTTGATTTCGCGAAGAAAAAACCGAGGAACGTCTTGCAAGCGCACCCGATGGGTTGCAAATCGACGAATGAGTAAAGTGGCGGATTGATTGGCTACATTACCTGACATGGCTGTTATAACAGGTGTAAACGCGAACAAAACCGAAGCCTGCTTGAGTGTATCTTCAAAAGCATGAAGCAAAAAAGCCGACGCCAAAGAGCATAACAGACCCACAAACAACCAAGGCAACCGAACACGCACAACAGACAGTACGCTTGTGGGGTGTATTAACTCTTCGGTACTGGTTCCTGCCATATGCAAAACGTCTTCATCTGCCTCTTCAGACAAGACATCCACAACATCATCGATGACAATGCGGCCCAAAACACGGCCTTGAGAGTCCAAAACAGGTAGAGCCAGCAGGTCATATTTTTGAAACAACTCGGCCACTTGCTCTTGATCCATCAGAGGATTCACGCCGGTGACATTTGTATCCATGATACTGGCAATACGAGTCGTTGACTTATGCAACAGCAAGTCGACAAGACCACAACTTCCAACCAGTTTTTGTTGTTCATCAACCACCCAAATCACAAGAACTTCTACGTCTTCTTCTACCAAAGCCCGTACTGTTTTAATGGCATCTGCCACAGTGGCTTTATGAGAAACCTGCGCACGTTCCAGCTGCATGATTCCGCCAGCAGAATCTTCGGGGTAACCCAGCAATTGCAACAGCGACAAGCGTTCAGCCGTGTCCAGCGAACACAACACCAAGTGTTTTTGTTCTTCAGATAAGCAGCCCACAACATCGGCTGCGTCGTCTGACTCCATGTGTTTAATCAGCTGAGCAATGACATTGGGTTGTAGACGGGATAAAAAATCAGGCCAGTCTGTTTTTTCTAGCTCGGTGACAACTTGAGCCCGTTTTTGCCAATCGGGAACCGCTTCAATCACCTGCGGCCATAGTTGCACAGGTAGTTGCCGCATGGCCTCGGTGATGTCTGCCGGGTGCCATGTTTCAAGAAGCTGAGAGAGACGCTTGGCATCTCCTTCACGCACAAGAGTCTCTAAGTTGTCGACTTCGGCAAACTCCAGGCGTTTTTTAGGCATAGCAAACTACTCCACGGTAACGCTTTTTGCTAGATTACGGGGTTGATCAACGTTGATTCCTTTGCCGTCAGCCAAATGATAGGCCAGGGCTTGCAAAGCAACACAAATGGCAAACGGGCACACAATCTCCGTGGGGCAAGGCAATCGAATGGCTTGCTGACAATTCTCAAACAGTTCTCTGTCTTGTTCCCAGCCTACACCAATGGTTATGCCTCTGCGAGCACGAATTTCTTGCAAGTTAGCCAACACCTTTGCGCGATACTCTCCGACGCCCATCAGCACAACCACAGGCAGTTGTTCATCCACAAGAGCAATGGGGCCATGCTTCATTTCGCCAGCAGCGTATCCTTGAGCATGAATGTAAGCCAACTCCTTCATTTTGAGAGCACCCTCTAGGGCAAGGGGGTAAAAAATACCCCTACCTACAAAAAACATTCCCTTCGCTTGCAGATGCTGACGTGTAATGCAACGAATAGCCTCCTGTTGAGATAGTGCTGCCGTTAACACCTGCGGTAAGCAAGACAATTGTTGTAGTTGAGAACGCACACACGATTGTGCCAAGGTTCCTCTTTGTTTTCCAAGAGCCAAAGCTAACAGATAAAACGACAGCGCTTGCGCTAAAAATGCCTTTGTACTTGCAACGCCAATTTCAATACCTGCATGCGTATATAAAGTACCCAGATGCTGCTCACACAACCGCGTCAAAGAGGAGTGTGGAGTATTGCATAAAGCCAGCACCCGACAAACTCCAGCGCGTTTGGCTGCATGCAAAGCCCCTAACGTGTCGGCCGTTTCACCCGATTGCGACACTGCAATAACAGTTGTCTGATCATTTGCCAAACAGCGTTGATAACGAAATTCGCTGGCTAATTGCACCTCTACAGGAAGCCCTGCTAACTCCTCAATCCAGTACTTACCCATGGCAGCTGCGTGCATCGATGTACCGCACGCTACAACAACAATGCGATCAGAGGCAGCAATCTCCTCTACAGGAAGACTTTGTAAATCTAACCCCTCGTTGCAACCCACGTGAGCTTGCCGTAGCACTCGCTTAACGACTGTCGGCTGCTCATGCATCTCTTTGCCCATGAAATACTTATGTCCTTTTTTATCGTAGCTCTCTTCGGGGTCTTCGATAGCCTGCACCATACGGTTCGCTTGCTGGCCTGCGGCATCGGTTACGCGGACCTTATTGGCGTGCACCACAGCTACATCGCCATCTTGCAAAATCATAAATCGACGCGTGTAAGGCAACAAAGCCCACACGTCAGAAGCGACATACATCTCTTCGGAGCCCATCCCAATAACCAGGGGTGACCAGCGACGGGCACACACAAGCTTATCGGGCTCCTCTTCATCCAAAATAGCCAAAGCAAAAGCTCCTTCTACCTGCTTTAAAGCATGAGGCACTGCCTCTTCTATGGGGCCATAACACTGCTTAGACCAGGCAACATGCTGTGTTAAAACGGCGCTATCGGCTTCTGAATTGGAGACTCCACATCCCATAGAGACAAGTTTTTCACGTAACTGGTGATGGTTATCGACAATCCCGTTGTGCACCAATGAAATGTGCCCGCTGCGATGAGGGTGGGCATTAGCTGCCGTTGGCTCGCCATGTGTAGCCCATCGGGTATGCCCAATGCCGACTGTTCCTAAGCAAGGAGTGCGTTTCAGCAAATAGTTTAATCGATTAATTTTCCCCGCTGTACGTCGAATGCAGGTTTTGCGTGATTGCGGATTCCACGTGGCAATTCCCGCCGAATCGTACCCTCGGTACTCCAAGCGTTGCAAGCCATTGAGCAAAATGGGTTGAGCGTTACGGTGCCCCACATATCCCACAATTCCACACATGGTACACTCCTCTTTTGGCCACCTTTATTTCAAACTAGCAGTCATATGTATATCATCATAGCACGGTGTGCCCTAAAAATAACTACTACTTTTCACTTAAAAGAGCGTTTTTAATTCGTGAAACTGACATTTACTCTTGGCCTTGCAAATCGGAAGATCATCCCATGGCTGGGATGATCAAACCAGCACATATGATTTTGTTCAACAGCTAACTGTGAGATAATCTGCCCATGAGCGAGGTCAAAATCATCCCCACCCGCATTGTTCACCCACAAGGCCCTTTGCCGCGCGGCACCGACGACTTTGGTGAAGCAATGAAAGCAGGGTGCTGCCTAGTGGATAAGAGCCTGTTCATTCGAGAGGTACTGCACAACAACGATCGGGTGGCGCTCATCACGCGCCCTAGGCGGTTTGGTAAGACCACAAATTTGAGCATGCTCAAGCACTTCTTTGAGCACTCCCCCAGTCATCCGTCAAGTCAGCAAACTCCCTTGGGAGGACAGCAGTCTGCGCAGAGAGAGCCTGCGCAGAAGGAGCCTGCGCAGCAGCAGCGCATGCAGTGCCTGTTTGCCGAGCTGCTCATTGCGCAAGATGAGCAAGCCATGCAGCACCAAGGTCGATATCCGGTCATTGCGCTCACCTTTAAGAATGTAAAGGCATCCACGTGGGAACAGGCATACAGTGATGTGTGTGATGTGCTGTACGAAGAGATTCAACGGCATCCAGAGTCGCGTGAATGGCGTATCGGAGACTTTGAGCATATGCACGGTCATATATGGCCACGCATTTTAGACCGTACCGCCACAATAAGCGATTGGAAAAATGCTCTCAAACTCCTGTGCAAGCTGCTCACACTGCACCACAAACAATCACCGTGGCTGCTATTGGACGAGTACGACGCCCCCATTCACAAGGCGTATGTGCAGTCGCAACACAACAAAGAGAACTTGCAAGCGCCCGATTCGTACTACGATCAAGCCGTCTCGTTTATGCGTGGTTTGCTGGGCGCAGCGCTCAAAGGCAACGATACTTTTTTGCACAAAGCGGTGATCACGGGCATTTTGCGTGTAGCCAAGGAGGACATCTTTTCCGACCTGAATAATTTAGGCGTGTATGGTGTGATGGATTGGAAATTTGACAACTGCTTTGGCTTTACAAGTTGCGAAGTGCAACAGCTCTTTCAACAACGAGGCATTCAGAAGCATTTACAGCCTGCGCAGCAGTGGTACGACGGCTACCAGCTAGGCAGACAAGAGATGTATAATCCGTGGTCGATTGTAAGCTTTGCCTGCAATCTGCCCCAACCGCCCCAGGAATATTGGGTGAACACGGGCAGCACGAGTCTCATTGAGCATCTGGTAGATGCAAGCAACACGTGGGATAAGCAAGCAATAGAGACCTTGCTGTTGGGACAATCCATTGAACGGGATGTTGCCGACAACTTGCCGCTGCGAGAGTTGCAAAAGTTTAGCGAGTCTTTGTGGAGTGTGATGCTGACCAGCGGCTACGTCACGGCTGTGGATACCATTCAGGGTGTGCTAGGCAAGCAGGCCACTTTGCGCGTGCCCAACCAAGAGATACACATCGCCTTTCAGCGCATGGCAAAACGCTGGTTTAACACAATAGAGAACAACAGCTGTCCCCTCATGTTGCAGGCACTTCTTGGTGGTGACACCGATGGTTTTGCGAAGCACCTCAATCAGCTCATTACCTGTACGTTGAGCTTTTTTGACCTGGCAACCCCTCAAAGTGAAAGGTCTTACCATCTGTTTATTTTGGGTCTGCTATCGCACCTGAGTGGCAATTACAAAGTCCGCAGCAATCGAGAAAGTGGGTTAGGCCGGCCTGATC
>JBCCES010000092.1:0-5648 GCA_039030115.1 Myxococcota bacterium | reverse complement strand
TCGATATCCAAAAACACAATTTTTTTCATTTTTTTACCAAATAAAATGCAATACAACTACTTTTGGGTAATCCTTCCAGAAATCTTGCTTTTTGTCAATTTGCAGCACTTTTCAAAAAACTACCTATCAATGTAGGCGCCAAAATCTCTTTGCTTTGTTTAAGACAAAACGCAACTGCTTACGCGCGTATGCTTACCACAAAAAGCAATCCCCAGCTGTAAGATCCCTTTGGGGGGATGATCCATAAACTCGGCGCTGTAGTCTTTTTCTCGAATCTGGGCCAGGGCTCTGTGGGCTGCTTGTTCCAGCTCTTTCTCACTGGAAGCTTGCTTAAATTCCATCACGACACCGGGCAGGTTTAAATCTACCGGAATCATACAGATGTCTGATCGCCCATCGCCGCTTTCTCGATTACTCCGTACACGATAATCATCCACCACATGCGACAAAATGCCCAGCAGTAGTATATGATATACCCACTCAGGTTCGTCGGGTTTGATATCAAAATAGCTCAAACTGGCGCGAGCAAACAGATCGAGCTGCTTGGCAAATTCTTGCGGCTTGCCTTGGCGCAACGCAGTGAGCAGAGCGCTGGCGGGAGTGTCATAGAACCAGCTTGTTACAAGACGCTGAAACACCTTGCGAACCTCTACATTGGGAACACGCAACTGAGCAAATTTGCCCAAGATGCCATCTCGAATGCTTGCAGCCGTCACATAGCCACTTGTCAACAGCATGCTGTATAACACACTGTTCCAATCTTCTAGTTCTCGCAGCGGCATGCTGTCAGAGACATCTTTTTCGATGGTGCCGCCCGACAAGAGTGTTTCCATCGCCTCTCGGTCTTGCGGCCTGGTTTTGTGTGTCAGGCTTTGCAAAATATCCAATCCGCCGGTGTTGACCCAGTAGGGCTCCGGTGGCCGCGGAAGATTTCCCACATAGCTGATCACAGACCAAGGGTTATACACCGTTTCCTGACCAATGCAATAGCCATTGTACCACTGCTGCGCAGGCTGTAGATAGTGCTTGATATTCCGTTGCTGAAACAGTTGATCCATCTCAGCTTGCGTAAAACCAAAATGGCGATCAAATTTCCAATCCATCACACCGTACACGCCCAAGTTGTTCACGTCGGAAAAAATATCTTCCTTGGCTACACGCAAAATCCCGGTGATGACAGAACGAAACAGAAAATCGTTGCCTTTGAGAGCTTCGCCCAGAAAGTTGCGCATAAAAAGAATCATCTTGCCATAGTAAGAGTCATCGTCTTTGAGATCTTCGTTGCGCTTTTTGCTCACCACATAAGCTTGGTGAATGGGGCGATCGTACTCATCTAACAAAATCCATGCAGGGCGCTTGTGGTGCAAGGCAAGCAGTTTGCACAATAAAAAAAGGGAGTGTTGCCAGTCATTGTCTGAAGCTTCATTAGCCAAAATGCGCTGCCAGATCTCCTGATGAGTAGCGCCAAATCCAGAGATATCAAATTTTCTCACCTCTGGGTGTCGGTCTATTTCGGAACGAATGACAAAGCGCAACAGTTCATAAGCCTTCTCCCATGTAGGAGCTTTCGCCCCCTTAAACGTCATGTGAATCACCGGATATTGACCCCGATGCTGCATTGCCTGCTCATTTTGTGCAATAAGCAGATTGTCAAAACAGGAGGCAATATCCACATCTTGAAACGGCACCGGTAGGACAGCATTGTCAAAAAAAGTGCGCAACAAATTGAGATTGATGGTCTTGCCAAATCGCCTAGGTCGCGTCATGAGCATGATCTGCTTGTCGCACTGCAGCACATCGTCAATCAAGAGACTTTTGTCGACCCAGCAATAGTTGCCTTGGATCACCCGCGCAAAGCTATCGATTCCCCCAGGCAAAGGACCCGTAGGATTGATCACCCGCGCCTTATGTTCGCCAGACTCTTGCATGTCTCTATCATGGCACATTGACTGGCCAAAACAATGATCGCTATACCCTAGCAGCTACAAGATCAACCAGAAACCTTTCAACGGAAAATAAAATGTGGACGTCAAAATCTCTTTGCTTTGTTAAGACAAAACGCAACTGCTTACGTGCGTATGCTTACCACAAAAGCTGATGCCCAGTTGCAAAATCCCCTTGGGAGGATGATCCACAAACTCAGCGCTGTAGTCTTTGGCTTGAATTTGAGCCAAGGCCCTTTGTGCCACCTCTTCGAGCTCTCCCTCGCTACCGGCTTGTTTAAATTCCATGATCACACCAGGCAGGTTGAGGTTCACTGGAATCATGCAGATGTCACACCGCCCATCGCCTGTCTCGCGATTACTGCGCACACGATAATCATCTACGACATGTGACAAAATGCCCAGCAGCAAGATGTGGTAGACCCATTCGGGCTCATCGGGCTGAATGTCAAAATAGCTGAGAGCAGAACGGGCAAATGCATTCAGGTGTCGGGCAAATTCTTCGGGCTTGTTTTGGCGCAACGCACTCAACAAAGCGCTTGTAGGCGTATCTTTTAACCAGCCCATCACCAAGCGCTGAAAAGCAATGCGCACCTCTTTGTTGGGGATACGCAACGTGGCAATTTTGCCTACAACGCCTAATCGCGTCTTCACCGCCGTCAGATAACCACTCGTGAGCAGCATGCTGTATAACACACTCCCCCAGCTCTCCAGCTCCCGTAACGGCATGCTATCGGATACATCTTTTTCGATATTTTCCCCCTTCAAGAGCGTTTGCATCGCCTCGCGGTCTTGCGGGTCGGTTTTGTGAGCCAAGCTTTGCAACAGGTCTATGCCTCCTGTGTTGACCCAGTAGGGCTCAGGTGGTCTAGGCAGATTCCCCACATAGCTGATCACCGACCAGGGGTTATATACCGCTTGCTGTCCGATGCAATAGCTATTGTACCACTGCTTTGCAGACTGCAGATGCTGTTGAATGTTGCGCTGCTCAAACAGTTGATCGATTTCATCTTGTGTGAAGCCGAAGTGGCGATCAAACTTCCAATCCAGCACCCCATACACGCCTAGATTGTTAACGCCTGAGAAGATATCCTCCTTAGCTACTCGTAAAATGCCCGTGATGACAGAACGAAACAAAAAATCGTTGCCTTTGAGTGCTTCGCCTAAAAAGTTGCGCATAAAGAGAATCATCTTGCCGTAGTAGGAATCATCATCCTTAAGGTCCTCACTGCGTTTTTTGCTCACCACATAAGCTTGGTGAATCGGTCGATCGTACTCATCCAAAAAAATCCAGGCCGGGCGTTTGTGATGCAGACACAGCAGCTTACACATGAGCACAAGAGAACTCTCCCAGTCGTTTGGTTGAGCTTGGTGATCAAGAATACGCTTCCACTGACGTTGTTCGTTGTCACCAAAGCCATCCAGATCGTATTGCATCAACTCTTTATGACGGCCAATTTCGCTATAAACAACGTTTTGTAACGCCTTGAAGGCCTCTTCCCACGTAGCTGTTTTCACCCCCTTAAACGTCATGTGAATCACCGGATATTGGCCCTGATGCTGCATCGCCTGTTCATTTTGCGCAATAAGCAAATTGTCAAAACAGGAGGCGATATCCACATCTTGAAACGGCACCTGCAGGGGTACATTGTCAAAAAAAGTGCGCAACAAACTGAGATTGATGGTCTTGCCAAACCGCCGTGGCCGCGTGATCAACATGACCT
Organism: Myxococcota bacterium; assembly: GCA_039030115.1. GTDB lineage: Bacteria > Myxococcota > UBA727 > UBA727 > JABDBI01 > JBCCEX01. The sequence continues at coordinate 1,981 of JBCCES010000092.1, read as the reverse complement.
GCTTGTCGCACTGCAGCACATCGTCAATCAAGAGACTTTTGTCGACCCAGCAATAGCTGCCCTGGATCACCCGCGCAAAGCTATCGATCCCCCCAGGCAATGGCCCTGTAGGGTTGATCACTTGTGCTTTGTATTGTTGCATCTCTTGCATGCTTTTATCATGGCATATTTGCTACCCAAAACAATGATCGCTGTACTCTAGCAACTACAAATTAACCAGAAACCATCAACAAAAAAAATAAAAACTTGAATTTTTCCACCAAGAAAACCCCCATGAAATCTAGCTTTCCTTGAAAGCGCGTACTTTTTTTCACGCAAGGGGTTGACATGTTACACACCAAGTGATTGAATAACCCTTGACTGCGCAAGGTTGGGTTTGCAGGCGATCAGCAACATGGGGTTGTTGAACACAGCAGATCTTTTTTGCTGCATAGGGCAGCAAAGCTCCTTGGGCAAAAGAAAAAAAGGAGAAAAAATGAACAAGGTAAAATTACTTGTAGGATGCGGCAGCTTGGCATTCGCCATGTTTGCAACAGGTTGTGCTAACGATGCTTGTGCTGACATTACAGAAGAGCAAAAATGTAATGACACCACATCAGACAAAAACAACAAAGCATGCGCATGGAACACAGAAACCAAAAAGTGTCAAGAGAAAGGCGCTACAACTGCTGGCGACGGCAGCGGAAGTGGCATCACTCAGGAGGCATTCGATGCAGAGAAAGAGAGAGCTGATGCCGCCGAAGCAAAACTTAAAGAAGCAGGCACGGGCGGTACAGGCGGTGAGCTCGATGAGACTTGCGGTCCTAAGCAAGACATCGACCTAGACGAAGTCTGCATGAAACTTGTTGCAGATACCGTAACAGACGAAGGCGACAGACAAAAAGCCTGCGAAGACACTGGCGCGGACGGCAACAACAAAAAGAAAGTCTGCGAATACAAAGCTGTGGGTAAGTGTGCTTTAAGCCCTTCAATCTGTATTCTCAATGCTACTACGAAAAATGACGGTGCCAATGATTGGGCAGCAGGAGCCGCAGGTTCTGCATTTGCCGCAGCTGCTTTTACACACGTAGTAGTCGGTCCAGCAGGTGGCACAGCCGACCAACAAGCCTGTACAGCCCACATTACGGTCAATGCAGCTATTGCTGCAAACGATCCTTGCCTGGCTTTCAAAGAAAAGGCTCTCTGCCAAGCCGGAAAAATCAAAATGAAAGAAGTCGGTGGCTCCTTGCTCAACGCTGGCAATAATACCATTGACAATTTGGTAGGATTCTGCCAGTGGGACGGTGGTGCCGAGAAAATGGGTATGTGCGACATCAAAAAGGATGAGTTCAAAAAAGGCTTTGAGTGTGACAAGATCACCACAAAAGACGATTGCGAAAAAGCCAAAACTGTCTGCACCTGGGGTAAGCACGGTAAAATCAAAGCGGCTGCTGCACCTGCACCAACCACGTAATTCCCTTGCGGAATGCTCTTTCTTGATGGGTTGATGCCCATCAGGAAAATCGAGAACCCGGCCCTTGCGCCGGGTTTTTTTGTGTGTTCCTAATACGGTCATCATCTAGTAGAATTGGTACTGCTCATGATATTTTGCAAAACTATCTTGCGCAGAAGATGATGTTGGTCCAGTGTTTCGGCGCTCTGGGCGAAACTCATGATGTACGAGTCGCCCTGCACCTGGATCGGCGGGGCGGGTTCGTCGTCCGCTTGGGCCACGGCGGGCATCGCGGCCAAGACCGCGGCCACGGAGGCGAGGAGCAGGGCCGGCAGGGCCTCGAAAAGTCGTGCGATCATCGCTTTCGGGCGGGAGTTTCCGATCCGCGGGGAAGGCTCCGGATGGCCGGAGCTGTGTGCGAATCGTAAATCGTTGCGGTGTAGGGAGTTAGGAACAGGCGGCGGCGTGGGGCGCTCCTGGCCGTGCGAGCCTAGGAAGAGCCCGGGGGCCGGTCAATGAGCGTCCGAGACCGGACGTCGACGGGAGAGT
>JBCCES010000091.1:0-5708 GCA_039030115.1 Myxococcota bacterium | reverse complement strand
TTTATTTTTCGCAAGTTTTTGATGCGTTTAAAAAGGGATCAGTAACTTGACCCAGGGATTTTCTTGTCTCATAGTACGGCCAGGGTTATTGGAATGTCACAAGAATTGCCTCGTACTGCTCCTGTCGATTTAGCCGAACGTGTCGCAGCAAGTGCTCAAGCTGTGCGTGAGCATCTAGATTGCAGCACAAGTGAAGCATTGGCCGGTGTAGGTGTGGTTTTGGGCTCGGGGCTGGGACATTTTGTTAAACGGTTAGAACAAGACCGCGCGACACGCCGGGTAGACTACAGGCACATTCCTCATTTTGCTGTTTCTCAAGTTCAAGGGCATCGGGGGCAACTGTTGTTGTGTCGTGTTCAACAGCATTCTGTTCTGTTTTTGCAGGGCCGGGTGCATTGCTATGAGGGGCATCCTGCGTGGCAAACCGCCCTGCCTATTCGTGTATTGCATGCGTTGGGTGTGCGTCGTTTTGTATTGACTGGAGCAGCGGGAGCCGTTGGGGATCATTTGCAGACGGGTGATTTGATGTTGATTACAGACCACATCAATTTGACAGGGCAAAACCCTCTTGCTGGGCACAATAATCCCCACCTGGGGCCGCGTTTTGTAGATATGACAAACTGTTATTGTCCTCGTTTGCGACAAACGGCCCACGATGTGGCCCGTCAGCAGGGATTTGTGTTGAAAGAGGGTGTGTATGGAGGTGTCTTAGGCCCTACCTATGAAACACCAGCAGAAGTGCGCATGCTGAAGACGCTGGGAGCAGATGCTGTGGCGATGAGTGTGGTGGCCGAGGCCATTGCTGCGCGACATGCCGGTGCTAGCGTGCTGGGGATTGCTTGCATGACCAACAAAGCAGCTGGTTTGTCGTCAGATCCGTTGGATCACGAAGATGTTCAAAGGGCCGCCGAGCGCAATGCTGAGCAATTTTCTGGATTTATGGACGCTTTGTTGCCCCAGTTGGCTACGGGCTAGTACCAACGTTGCAAACGTGTCCCCGGATAGTAATGCTCTAAAATCTGAGTCGCTGTGTAACCAGCAGTAGCCATTCCCGCAGCCCCCCATTGGCACATGCCTACGCCATGCCCATGCCCCTGACCTGTAAATACTACGTGTGTCCTGCTGTTTTGAATGTTGGTAATCCATGTGGATGGCAGGCGATTGTAGCCCAGCAATTGGCGCAGCTTGGTTGTGGGTATTTGGCTTTTTTGTCGACCTACCAGTTGCACGCTTTGTAGGCGTCCACACGGTAGTTTTTTACCCATGTGCAGCTGACGAATGCGGCCAGGTGCCAGCGTGCGCACGGCTTTGTTGAGAGTGTTCCAATCCACCTGCACGCTCCAACGATACTGTTTGCGTGCTTTTGAGCAAAATCGGCAAGATACTCCCTGCAGATAGGGCTCAGCTCTCCCCCAGACGGTTTGGGCGTCTGTTGTATGATCACCGCATGTTGCATGAAAATAGGTGTGAGCCAGTTGCCCTTGCCATGTTACCACCAAGCCTCTTGTTGCTTGTGTAGCTTGTGCCGACGGGGATTGCGAGCTAACAGCTCCCTTATACACTTGATCCAACACATTGGCTTGTACATGGTATGGTTTGCCAGCTCGCTGTTGCATTTGTCGCAAAGCATAGGTGCGTGCTGTGATCGCCTGGGCTTGTAGTGCCTGGGAATGCCATCGGGAGGGCATTTCACTGGCTACGACTCCTGCCACGTATTGTTCTAATGGAATATGACGTGTTTTGCCCTGTATCCGAACGATAATTTTAGGTTCACGGCCAGCGCGCGCGGGGGTCTTTTTGATTTGCGGGCCGTCTTTTTTGCCTCGTTTGCGGGCAGTTTTCTTTGTTGTATGTCGGGCAGCTGTTTGGTTTTTTGATCGTGCTTGTTGCAGACGTTGCTGTAGACAACCGGTTGTGGTTAAGACAAAAAGTAGTGCGAGAGGCATTGCCAACCTCATCAGTTTTTTTGTTGGCTGTAAATATATTCCTGGGTCAGTAATTACTTTGCTGTTATTGCGTGGTTTCTGAGGATGGGTCATGTTAAAATACTCGTCGGAAAAGTATTCAACACATGGAGGAAAAAGGCAATGGGACAACGAGCGCGTCGAGTTTTGTTAATCAGTGTTTTGCTGACGGTAGCTGTCTATTTTTTGCCGTTTGCACGGATTTTATCCTATCCTTTTGTTTTGCTATCCACGCTAGTACACGAGATGGGACATGGGATCACAGCTGCCATTTTGGGCGGGCAATTTCATGCTTTTCATATGTGGGCTGACGGATCAGGTGTTGCTCAGTTCTCAGGTATTGCTAATCGTGTGGCTCGTGCCGCTGTTGCTGCTGGTGGATTGGTAGGTCCTGCTGTGGGAGCGGCTATTTTGTTTACCATCGGCAAGAGCTCTGCCGTTGCTCGCGTGAGTTTAGTTTTCATGTTCATCTTACTCTTGCTAGCAGAGTTTACGGTGGTTCAAGGGGCTTTTACCCATGCTTTTGTCATCTGTTTGATGGCTGTCATAGCACTAGCTGCCTGGATGAAACGCAGCTGGGTTCCTCAATTTACAGTTATTTTTTTGGCAGTGCAGCTGTCTTTAAGTGTGTTTTCTCGCTCTGATTATTTGTTTACTCCTGTTGCCCACACATCCCGCGGGATTATGCCATCAGATGTTGCTCTGATGGCCAGGGCGTTGATATTGCCCTACTGGTTTTGGGGAGGCGTATGCGCTCTGTTTTCACTCGTCGTGTTGTGGATGGGATTGCGCCGCTTGATGCGCGCTTAGCTAAATGCAACAAGTTAATCGTCACCCTAAGCAGATTGCTATAGCTGCCTTCGGGTTTTTGATTATGTTGCATTATGGGGTCATCAGTATTTGTGTTGACTCTCTGTTTTTGCAGCATTACAGCGGAGATGATCTCACGCGGGTTTGGTTGTTAACAGCGCTACTTACGTTGGTGTGCGTGCAGGTTTACAACTCTTATAACCACCGTTATCGCATTGTTACTTTGCTTGTTATTGCATGTGCTGCAACAGCCATCCCTGTCGTTCTTGCTTTACTGGCTTATCAATGGGGTTTTGTATGGACGTTGATTTTTTTGAAGGCGTGGAAAGACACCTACATCATTGTATTGGTGCAGATGTTTTGGAGTTTTGCTTCTCTTATTTTTTCTTTTGAGAAGGCTAAGAGGGTTTATGGGAGGTTGTTGGCTATTAGTACAGTGGGAACAGTGGCGGGGTATGGGTTATCTGCCTTTTTAGCGCAACGCATCAATACTATTGTTGCAGCATGGTGCTGTTTACCTGTTCTGATGGCTTGTTGCCCTCTCGTTTGGTATTTGCGTCAAGTGGCCGGGGAAAAGCCTCCCGTTAGTAGCGTGCAGGAAATTCGTTCAGGGTTTCATGTGGTGTGGCGTAGTCATTATCTATTCCCGCTGCTGTTGTTAACATTAGCGGCAAAGACCGTCATCACCTTTGTAGATTACGAATTCAATGTTTTTGTTAAGCAGGTTTACTCGAACACTGATGTTCGTACTGTTTTTACTAGCCAAGTGCGTGTATTCATTTCTGCACTTGCTGCCTTACTGCAGATAGCTTTTGTTCCTTTGGTACGCATTGTGGGTTTGGGCATGCTGTTTTTCTGTGTTCCCGTATTAATGGGCATGGGTATGTTACTGCATTTGATTTATCCCGCGATGAGCATCGTAAGTGTGTGCATTGTCAACAAAAGTTTGGATTATTCTTTGCTGCGTTTGTGTCGCGAATTGCTTTATGTGCCCCTTAATCGAGACGAAAAAACCAAGGGGAAGGCATGTATTGATGTATTGGTATTTCGGCTTTCCAAAGGGAGTTCCTCTTTGCTGTTGATGGCTGTGTTGCAGTTACAAGGGCAGTTTTACCTTCCTTTTATGACCATGGGCATTGAGTGTGCTTGGCTACTGTTGGCGGTTGTTGTTGTTTGGCGTTTTCACACGTTGCGGCGTGAGAGGCAGACGACAGCAGCGGTTGCGCCGGCCGCTTCTCTTTCCACTTTTTAGGCCAGGCTTAGGTCTGTTGAACTTTGGACAAGAGCATAAAGAGACTGAGGCGTGAGAGGATGCTACAGTAGCCGTATGCGCTACTTTAATACAGCCGGGCCGCTCAATCCAGCGAAACATTACTGTTTAGACCCGCTATCACGTTGGGATTTGCATGAGGTCTTGTCCCTCATCCAGCAAGAGAAATACTTTCTTGTGCATGCCCCGCGGCAAACGGGCAAAACGACTTGCCTGCAGGCGTTGACGCGTTACCTCAATGAGAAGGGTGAGCTGCGCTGTGTGTATATCAATGTAGAGGAGGCGCAAGCGGCTGTGGAAGACACTGCTGAAGGGATACGAGCGATTCTAGATGCCCTGGCACAGCAAAGCGAGTGGACGCTGCAAGATGACTTTGTTGCACAGCATTGGCAGCAGCATCTATCGGTTTCGGGTCCCAATCGCGCTTTTAGCCGTGTGATCTCTGCCTGGTGCCATGCCAGTTCCAAGCCGATTGTTGTGTTGATCGACGAAGCGGACTCTTTGATTGGCAAAACGCTCATCTGCTTGTTGCGCCAGTTGCGAGCCGGTTATCTCAGTCGCATGACCATCCCATTTGCGCACAGTGTGGTGTTGTGCGGATTGCGCGATATTCGGGATTACCGCATCAATCCAGAAGATCGTCAGGAGCTACAGCAGCTTGTATCAGCAGGCAGCCCCTTTAATGTGAAGTCGAACTCGTTGCGTTTGGGAGATTTTTCGCTGGGTGATGTTCGCAAGTTGTATGCACAACATACACAAGAGACGGGCCAACAGTTTGAGGAGGGTGTGTGTGAGCGTGTGTTTGAGCTGACGCAGGGCCAACCGTGGCTGGTCAACGCGCTGGCTTACGATATCTGTTTTCGCAGCGAGTTAGGACGAGATCGCAGTAGGAGCGTTACGGTACAAGATATTGAAGAGGCAAAGGAGAGACTAATTCAGCAGCGCGAAACGCACCTGGATCAGCTGATGGACAAGCTGAAGCAAGAACGGGTCTATCGTGTTATCGGAACGCTGGTTGGAGGGCAAGACCTAAGTCCGACTCATCAAGATTTCGAGTATGTGGCTGACCTGGGTCTTGTACGCAAAGATGATACCAATACACTGGTTATCGCCAATCCCATTTACCGTGAAGTTATTCCTCGCGCTTTAGTAGGTGGTTGGGAAGAACGTATTTCGGCACGGGTTCCCATGTTGTCGCGGCCTGGTGAACCTCTTGATATGCGCGAGTTGTTGTTGGCGTTTCAGCGATTCTTTCGTGAGCATTCGGAGAGTTGGTTGGATGCATTTCAGTACAAGGAAGCGGGACCTCAATTATTGTTGCAGGCCTTTTTGCAGCGCACGGTCAACAGCCGCGGTTCGATTCAGCGTGAGCAGGCTGTGGGTTCGGGGCGCACCGATTTAGTTGTGACCTGGCCGCTGGGTGACAAGGATGTCACGCTGCAGCGTGCGGCAAAAAAACAGGTGATCGTTCTTGAACTCAAATTGATCCATCGCAACGACGGCGCCGATACAATCATCACCAAGGGGTTGACTCAAACCGCTGGTTACATGGATCGGTTCAACGCGCCCGAAGGCCACCTGCTCATTTTTGACCGCCGCAAATGCAAATCGTGGGATGAACGGATTTGGGTGAAGCAGGAGCGCTCCTCTTCTGGCCAAGCTAT